>JAYOZO010000004.1:29461-35372 GCA_038154165.1 Thiothrix sp. | reverse complement strand
TACTATCTTTTTTAATACCTCTACTATAACCCAAATTGTTAGCATTCTTAGTATTCCATTCTGTTATTTCATAGTCTGAATAATCAATAGCGATAAGATCAATTAATATTTCAAATTTAACCAAACTGTTATCTTGTAAAGTAGTCAATACTTCAATTATTTTACTTTCGTCAAATATAACTGTGTTCGAATTCTCAAAAAAATAATCAAGGCTAGAAAATTTTTTTTCAAATAGTTTTTTTAATTTAATATTGCCTAAAAAATTTTTATTCATATTTTTATTTTGATTATTCATAAGATTTTCTCAGGATTTATAAACTAACATTTATCTCTTAATAATTTTTTTATTATGGATTTTGTTTTTTAATTGCATGATGCCATATAGTAACGCTTCAGCTGTTGGTGGACAGCCGGGAACATAAATATCTACTGGAATTATCCGATCACAACCTCGTACAACTGAATATGAATAGTGATAATAACCACCTCCGTTTGCGCAAGAGCCCATTGAGATTACCCATTTAGGATCCGCCATTTGATCGTAAACTTTTCTTAAAGCTGGTGCCATTTTATTTACAAGTGTTCCAGCAACAATCATTACATCAGATTGTCTTGGGCTTGGTCTAAACATCATCCCATATCTATCTAGATCATATCTTGATGCCCCAGCATGCATCATTTCAACAGCACAACAAGCTAACCCAAATGTCATTGGCCACATTGAGCCTGTATTAGCCCAACTAAATAAATCTTTAGAGGAAGCGGTTACATATCCATTATTGTTATTATTTAATGATTCTATAATATTCATATCAATCCCAATCAAGAGCTCCTTTTTTCCATTCATAAATAAAACCAATTATTAGGATCAATAAGAAAATACTCATAGCAATTAATCCACTAGTTCCTAAATCATTTAGCGCAACAGCCCAAGGAAATAAAAAAGCAATTTCTAAATCAAAAATTATAAATAAAATTGCAATCAAGTAATATCTAATATCAAATTTCATTCTTGCGTCATTGAAATTATCGAATCCACACTCGTATGCGGAAATCTTTGCTTTATTTTTATCGCCCTTATTTATAATTCTTGACAGTATAATTGGCATAGCACCGATTAAAATACTAATTACTATAAATAACAAAATAGGGAAATAGTTATTTAACATAATGTTTAGTAGGTGATAAATCGATTAAAATTAATCTTAAACGACAATTTATAAAATTAAATTCTAAAATACTATTATTTAACATAATATATATCCAAATAAAATATAATTTAAATTAAAGCACATAAGAATAATAATACAATAGAATAATATTAAATTGTTTTTATGGGGCGATATACACAACCTATGTCGTTTATTGGTGCCGATGGCCGGAATCGAACCGGCACGGCATTCGCCACTGCCCCCACAAGACAGCGTGTCTACCAATTCCACCACATCGGCTAAAATTTATTCAGGAATTACAATATCATCATCAGTTGTATCATTTTTACCTTCATCGACTAATTGTTTTGAATTTTCATCAGAGATTATCAAGCTATTTTCAGATACTTTGCTTTTGGCTAGATAAGCTAAAGCAAGGCAGTTGAGGAAAAAAAGGACTACTAAAAAAGTTATAAGCTTAGTAATAAAATTACCTGCGCCGGATGCTCCAAAGACTGCTCCTGATGAACCACCACCAAACATTCCACTAGCATCCCCCTTGCCTTGCTGCATTAAAATAAAAAAAATAATCATTATTGATAATATAACTGCAACAACTAACAAGATTGTATAAAGCATTTTTATTCCTTAAAGTTTAATATTACATATTTTTGTAAACTCTATAGCATCTAATGAAGCGCCTCCAACCAAAACACCATCAACGTGCTCAAGTTTAAGTATAGTTGAAGCATTTTTGCTATTTACACTTCCACCATACAAAACCATTATATCCTTTTCGTTCAAAGAAGGAAGTTTTTCTATAATAAAATTTTTAATAAATTCGTGAGCTTTGGATATTTCAATTTTACTTGGAATCATACCAGAACCAATTGCCCAAATTGGCTCGTATGCAATAATTATTTTATTATGGTCTTTATAATTTAATAAAAGGTCATTGAGTTGCGATGCCAAAATATTATTTGTATTATTATTTTTACGATCTAAAATCTCTTCACCAACACAAAAAACTACTTTTAAATTACTTACATTTTTCAACTTGTAGGAGATATTATTATTTAAAAATCCAGACTCATATTTTCTTTTTTCTGAATGTCCTACTAAAATATAATCACAACCATTATCGACAAACATCTCACTCTTTGTTCCACCCGTAAGTGTGTTATTAGAAGAGTTACACACTAAATCTTGTCCTCCAATATGAAGATTTGACCCTTTAATAAAATTGTAGAAATAGTCTATATATATATCTGGAGGAAAAAAAATTATTTTAACATTATTGTTTTTATCTATATTCTTTAAGAAATAATCAAAATAATTTTTTATTAGATACTTATTACCATTATTTTTCCAATTTGCAGCAATAATTTTATTCATAGTATTAAATTTATTTTGTCTTCGATAAATTTCCTAATTTCAATTGATAAACTTTTAACATACCCCTCATCTTTTGATTCAACCATAATTCTAATACAATTTTCAGTCCCAGATTTTCTTATAATTATCCTTGCATCCGTTTTTGTAAAGAAATTCTTGGACTCTTCTATTATAATATTAATAATACTCTCATCTGAAGATTTTTCATAAAAAATATTTGTTATCTTTTGTGGATATTTATTTAAAAATATATCAATGTTATTTTTCTTTAGAATATCGGAATAATGTAAGAATTGTAAGCCAGCAATTAGCGAATCTCCGCAAGTTAAATATTCTTTCATCAATATATGGCCAGATGTTTCTCCTCCAATAGAATATTCTTTCTCAATCATTTTTTCTAAAACATATTTGTCTCCGACTTTAACTCTTTGGAAAGGTATTTTTTCATTACGCAAGAATTCTTCAAGTGAATAATTAGTCATTATTGTTCCAACTACTCCTGAAACATTCTCATTCTCTATAATCTTTCCCTTTATAATTGTATATAGAATATCATCTCCATCTAAAATCTTTCCTTGATGATTCATCACAACTAATCTGTCTCCATCTCCATCAAAAGATAATCCATATTTTGAATTATCTTTTTTTATTTGGGCAGGAAGATTTTTTAAATAAGTTGACCCACATTTGTAATTAATATTTCTTCCATTAGGTTTATTATTATGAATTGAAACATCATATCCAACTCTCTTATAAACATCACCAGCTATTTTGTAGTTAGAGCCATTTGCTAAATCAAGTGTTATTTTTTTATTATGAGATTTATAATTTGCTACTGTACTAGTACAAAAATTTTTGTATTCCTTTATGACTTTTTTTGATACATCGCATATATTGGAGTCCTTTCTTTCATAGTGATTTTTCGACTCAAGTAAGCTACTTATATAAGTTTCTATATGTAGTTCTTCTTCTGATGAAATTTTATATCCATTTTCATTAAAAATTTTAACACCATTATCTTTGAATAAATTATGTGAAGCACTAACCATTAATCCAATATCGTACTTTTCTTTTTTTGTATAAAAGGCTATAGCTGGAGTTGGAACAATACCTGCACTATCAATATTAAAATCCAAAATCTTTAACCCATGAGAAATTAAATTTATTATCTGACTTGACGACTCTCTTGTATCAGATCCTATTAAAACTTTTTTTTTTATAGATTTTTTTACTATTAAGAATTTTGCAATAGAAATCCCAAGAATAATAAAGAAATTATTTGTGAAAGGCTCTAGTCCGAATTCAC
The DNA here is from genome assembly GCA_038154165.1 of Thiothrix sp. Classification (GTDB taxonomy): domain Bacteria; phylum Pseudomonadota; class Gammaproteobacteria; order Poriferisulfidales. The sequence goes on along the minus strand of JAYOZO010000004.1, from coordinate 31,520 downwards.
CTCGAATACCATCTGTGCCAAAATATTTCCCAGGCATTTTAAATATTAATGAGTACTTGCAGGATCAGGGTCAGAAAAAGATGATTTTTTAACTTCTTCGTTTTCAGAGGATGTCTTATCATTATCATCTTTATTGTCGTTATCCCAGCCTTTTGGTGGACGTGGTTTTATGCCTGCCATAATATCATCAATTTGCTCTTTATCAATTGTTTCATAAATCATTAAAGCTTCAGACATTGCATGAAGTTTATCAATATTATCTTTTATCATCTCTCTAGCTTTATCATATGACTTATTAATTAATGAGCGAACTTCAGAGTCAATGTCTTTTGCAGTATCATCTGACATTGTTTTATGTTGTGTAACTGAACGACCAAGAAAAACTTCTCCATCCTCATCAGAATATGACATTGGCCCCATTTTTTCAGAGAGGCCCCATTTTGTAACCATATTTTTAGCTATTTCAGTTGCTCTCTCAATATCGTTAGATGCGCCAGTAGTTACTTTATCTTTTCCAAAAATTAACTCTTCAGCAATTCTCCCTCCATATAAAGTACATATTTGACTTTCAAGTCTTTGTTTTGAATTACTATACCTATCATCTTCAGGTAAAAACATTGTTACACCTAAAGCTCTTCCTCTTGGGATAATTGTAACTTTGTGGACTGGATCATGCTCAGGAACTAGTCTGCCAACAATTGCATGCCCAGACTCGTGGTATGCTGTAAGTTTTTTTTCATCCTCACTCATTACCATAGATTTTCTTTCAGCACCCATCATTATTTTATCTTTTGCTTTTTCAAATTCAGCCATACTTACTTTTGAATTATTAGACCTTGCAGAAAATAATGCTGCTTCATTTACAAGATTTGCAAGATCAGCACCTGAAAAACCAGGAGTTCCTCTTGCTATTATTGAAGGAACCACATCGTCTGCAGTTGGCACTTTCCTCATATGAACTTTAAGTATTTGCTCTCTTCCCCTAATATCAGGAAGCGGGACAACAACTTGTCTATCAAATCTTCCTGGGCGAAGTAAAGCAGGATCAAGAACATCTGGTCTATTAGTTGCTGCAATTACAATAGTCCCCTCATGGCCTTCAAAGCCATCCATCTCCACTAAAAGTTGATTTAGGGTTTGTTCTCTTTCATCGTGCCCACCACCTACACCTGCACCTCTATGTCTTCCAACAGCATCAATTTCATCGATAAATATAATACAAGGAGCATGTTTAGTAGCTTGAGAAAACATATCTCTTACTCTTGATGCGCCTACACCTACAAACATTTCTACAAAATCTGATCCAGAAATAGTAAAGAAAGGAACCTTAGCTTCTCCTGCTATTGCTCTTGCTAAAAGTGTTTTACCAGTTCCTGGTGAACCGACCATTAATACGCCTTTGGGTATTTTACCTCCTAATTTTTGAAACTTTGAAGGATCTTTTAAAAACTCTACAAGTTCTTCGACTTCTTCTTTTGCCTCTTCAACTCCAGCTACATCTGCAAAAGTAACCTTATTTTGATTTTCTGTCATCATTTTTGCTTTACTTTTACCAAATGACATTGCCCCTTTCCCTCCAGAGCCTCCTTGCATTTGACGCATAAAAAATAACCAGACTCCAATAAGTAATAACATAGGAAACCATTGAATTAAAATTTGTAAAAAAAGTGATGGTTTTGCTGGGGGTTCTGTTAGTATCTCAACATTATTGGAAAGAAGATCATCAACTAACTTAGGGTCATTCAATCCATATGTTAAAAATGCTGTTCCATTTTTATATTTTCCTGAAATTGTTTTACCATCTGCTTCAATTAAAACACTTTCAATTTGATCTTCTTTAACTTGACTAATAAATTCAGAATAAGATAGATTTAATGATTTTTCTTTTTGTGGCAAAAAATTATTAAACAGAGACATAATCACAATTGCAATTACGATCCACATCAACATATTTTTTAACATATCATTCATAATTTTATCCTAATTAATTTTGTTTGGATTTTAAATTTGTTGCTAACATATAAATTTCTCTACTATTTGGCCTTGATGCTTTAGGCTT
>JAYOZO010000004.1:26099-29451 GCA_038154165.1 Thiothrix sp. | reverse complement strand
GCTTTATTACCCTTACTTTTTTAAAACAACTTTTTGTATATTCTAAAAAATTGTCTGTTCCTTTTCCCTGAAATAATTTAACTAATAAATTACCAGAATCTTTTAGAGATTTTAATGCAATTTCAAGAACAGTATCAGCTAAGTTTAACATTGCTGGTACATCAGCACTCTCTATACCACTTATATTAGGGGCAATATCTGACATTACAAGGTCAATTTTATCAAAATTATCATTTTTTAGGAAATTTATAGCAAAATTTTCTAAATCTGACTGTACAAAATTTACATTATGTATTTTTTCCATTTGAAGGAGATCTACTGCAGTAATCTGTATATTATTACATTTTTTAGATGCATATTGACTCCAACCGCCAGGCGAACATCCTAAATCAAGAATATATGAATTCTCATTTATTAGATTATATTTTTCGTCGATTTCTTTGAGCTTAAAAACTGCTCTTGATCGCCAATTATCTTTATTTGCTAATTTAACGAATTCATCATTAATATGAGACTTATACCATTGAGAGGTCTTTTTACCCATAAGATATATTTAATACTTCAAATTCTTTTTTTCCACTTGGAGTTTCGACAAAAACAACATCTCCTTCGCTCTTTCCGATTAAAGATCTAGCAATTGGTGAATTGATGGAAATTAATCCTAATTTTATATCTGCCTCATCATCTCCAACTATTGTATAAATAATTTCAGCTTCTTTTTCGTACTCATAAAGCTTTACAGTAGCACTAAAAACAATAATTGTTGCTTTAATTTTTTTTGGGTCAACAATCTCAGCATTTGAAAGCTTCAATTTAATATCTTTAATTCGTCCCTCAATAAAACTTTGTTGTTCTCTAGCAGCATGATACTCAGCATTTTCTTTTAAATCACCGTGCTCTCTAGCTGTGGATATTGCATCTATAACTTTCGGCCTTTCAAAGTTAGTAAGTTTATCTAACTCCTCACGAAGCTTTTTTTCGCCATTTACTGTTATTGGGAACTTTTCCATGTATTTATTATGAAGTTGATAATTTTATTTCGCAAGTTTAAAAATATTTTGAAGTTTATAAACTTTTAAGTTTTTTGAGTAACCTATAGCGCCCACGAGTGCATATGCTCCTGCAATTGTAGTTGTATAACACACTTTATGCTGAAGAGCTTCTCTCCTAATTAAATATGAATCTTCAATTGCTTGTTTGGATTGAGTAGTATTTATAATTAAATCAATTTCATTATTTTTAATCATATCGACAATATGTGTTCTACCTTCTCTTACTTTATTTACTCTCGTGCATTTTATATTATTTTTATTTAGGTATTCTTGTGTTCCATGGGTTGCAAATAGTTTAAAACCTAAAGAAACTAATTTTTTTGCCACATCTTTTACATTATTTTTATCTTCATCTTTAACACTAATAAAAGCTGACCCTTTTTTTGGTATTACAACATTTGTGGCTATTTGTGATTTTGCAAATGCTTCTCCAAAATTTTTACCAATCCCCATCACCTCACCTGTTGATTTCATTTCAGGGCCCAATATAGGATCCACGCCCGGGAATTTTAAAAAAGGAAATACAACTTCTTTAACATAAAAATATTCTTGCTTTACTTTTTTAGGTAGTTTTTGTTTTTTTATAGATTCTCCTAACATACATTTCGCTGCGATTTTAGCAATTGATAAGCCTATAGATTTAGAGACAAAAGGAATAGTTCTAGAAGCCCTCGGATTAACTTCAAGTACATATAATTTGTCTTCTTTTATAGCAAACTGAACATTCATTAAACCTTTTACATTTAGTTTATTTGCCATTTTTATGGTATTTTTTTTGATTGATTCGATTTGTTTTTTATTTATTGAGTATGTTGGTATTGAGCAAGCTGAATCACCTGAATGAACCCCGGCTTCTTCAATATGCTGCATGATTCCAGCTATAAAAACTTCGCCTTCAAGATCTCTAACTGCATCAACATCAATTTCAATTGCCTCGTTTAAAAATTTATCTATTAGTACTGGTGCATCATTTGAAACTTTTACAGCTTCAGTAATGTATTTTTTTAATTCTTCTGCATCATATATTACTTCCATAGCTCTTCCTCCTAAAACATAGGATGGTCGAACTATAATTGGATAGCCAATTTTATTTGCTTCGTTTAATGCTTGTGCTTTGTTTCGAGCCGTACTATTTGGGGGTTGTAACACATTAATATCTCTTAAAATATTTTTAAACTTCTCTCTATCTTCTGCTGCATCAATTGATTCAGGTGAAGTTCCAATAATTGGAACTCCATATTTTGATAGATCATTTACTAATTTTAAAGGAGTCTGCCCACCATATTGCACAATAACTCCATCTGGTTTTTCAATTTCAACAATATTTAATACACTTTCTAAATTTATTGGTTCAAAATACAACCTGTCAGAAGTATCATAGTCTGTTGACACAGTTTCTGGATTACAATTAATCATAATAGTTTCATAACCAAGCTCTTGTGCAGCTTTTGATGCGTGAACACAGCAGTAATCAAATTCAATACCCTGACCAATTCTATTTGGACCACTTCCAATTACTATAATTTTTTTATTATTAGTTGGTAGCGATTCACAATATTTTTCATATGTCGAATATAAGTATGATGTAGTTGTTGGAAATTCTGCTGCGCAAGTATCAACTCTCTTGAATACAGGTTTAATTTTATTTTTTTGTCTAATTTTTCGAACATCATGCTGAGTTGTACAAGTAAGTTCTGCAATTTTTAAATCAGAAAATCCTTTTTTTTTGTATAGAAGTAATTCTTTAGCCGATATATCTTTGATTTTCTTTTTAGAAATTTTTTGTTCTAAATTTACAAGTTCAAATATTTGCTCTAAAAACCAAGGATCTATTTTTGAAATTTCAAATATTTGATCAACAGTATAATTTCTTCTAAAAGCCTCGGCTACATATAAAATTCTTAATGGACCAGGTTCTTTTAATTCATACTCGAAATTAAACTTATCTAAAGTATTAATATCTTCAATTACATCTAATCCACTTATATCTAATTCTAAACTTGACAATGCTTTTTGCAAAGATTCTTGAAAATTTCTTCCAATAGACATAACTTCACCTACGGATTTCATTTGAGTTGTAAGTCTATTATTTGATTTCGGAAATTTCTCAAATGCAAATCTTGGTATTTTTGTTACAACGTAATCTATTGTAGGCTCAAATGATGCCGGAGTAAGTCCAGAAGTAATCTCATTCCTCAATTCATTTAACGTATATCCAACAGCTAATTTTGCAGCAATTTTTGCTATTGGGAACCCAGTTGCTTTTGATGCTAAAGCAGAAGATCTAGATACTCTAGGAT
>JAYOZO010000004.1:24966-26089 GCA_038154165.1 Thiothrix sp. | reverse complement strand
CTCTAGGATTCATTTCTATAACAACCAATTTTCCATTTTTTGGATTAACAGCAAACTGAACATTTGAGCCCCCTGTATCAACTCCAATTTTCCTTAAAATATCTATTGAAGCATTTCTCATTATTTGATATTCCTTATCAGTTAAAGTTTGTGCTGGAGCAACAGTGATTGAATCTCCTGTATGAACACCCATAGGATCAAAATTTTCTATAGAACAAATTATTATACAATTATCTTTTGAATCTCTAACAACTTCCATTTCATATTCCTTCCAACCAAGAAGTGATTCCTCTAAAAGAATCTCTGTTGTTGGAGAAATATCTAATCCTCTTTTTGATATTTCAATAAACTCTTCTTTATTATATGCAATGCCTCCACCACTTCCCCCAAGCGTAAACGAAGGCCTTATAATCACAGGGAAGCCAATTTTTTTTTGTTTTTTAATCGCATCATTAATATCTTTAACAATGAATGATTTTGCGCTTTCCAAACCTATTTCATTCATAGCCTGCTTAAATAGAGATCTATCCTCTGCCAGATCAATTGCTCTTTTTGACGCACCAATCATTTCAACTTTATATTTTTTTAAAATACCTAATCTATCTAAATCAAGTGCGCAATTTAAAGCTGTTTGCCCCCCCATTGTAGGTAAAATAGCATCAGGCTTTTCAATTTTTATTATTTTTTCAACTATTGAATGATTTATTGGCTCTATGTAAGTTGCATCAGCCATTTCTGGATCTGTCATTATTGTAGCAACGTTTGAATTAACCAAAACTACTGAATAACCTTCTTCCTTTAAAGCCTTACAAGCTTGTACACCAGAATAATCAAACTCACAGGCCTGGCCGATTACTATTGGGCCAGCTCCTAAAATTAAAATTTTATTTATATCATCTCTTTTTGGCATTATTATTTTTCTTCATTAAATTGACAAATTCTTTAAATAAATAATTTATATCTTGAGGCCCAGGGCATGCTTCAGGATGTCCTTGAAAACTAAAAATAGGCTTTTTTTTATGTTTTATACCTTGGATAGTATTATCAAATAGAGATCGATGGGTGATATTATAAATTTTTGGTAGAGTTTTCTCATCCACAACGAATCCATGGTTTTGACTAG
>JAYOZO010000004.1:24005-24956 GCA_038154165.1 Thiothrix sp. | reverse complement strand
AGCCAAAAACCTCGAAGACTAGTATCGTTAAAAATAACTTTTCCTGTATTTAAATCTAAAACAGGATGATTTGCTCCGTGATGACCGTATTTCATTTTATTAGTTTTTGCACCACTTGCTAAAGCAATTAACTGATGACCTAAACATATACCAAAAACAGGAATATTATAATCAAAGATTTTGCTTATTGATTCGATTGCAAAATCACAAGGCTCAGGGTCTCCTGGTCCATTGGACAAAAATATACCATTAGGTTTTAATTTTAAGATATCTTTTGCTTTTGTTTTAGCAGGAACAACTTCTACGTCGCAACCCAATGATGTTAACATGCGTAAAATATTTTTTTTAACCCCAAAATCATATGCAACTACTTTTAATTTTTTATTTTGCTTTAATTTTTCTTCTTTGTATAAATAAATATTTTCTTTGAATTTATATCTTTTTTTAATAGTTACTTTTGATGCGAGTTCTGAGCCAATTATACCTGATGAATTTTTTAATTTTTCTTTTGCTTTTTTAATTGAATTTTCGTTATGAATAATACAAGACTTCATGGCTCCATTATTTCTAATTAAAGACACGATATATCTTGTATCTAAATCAGCAATACAAACAATTTTATTCTTTTTTAAGTATTCAATAAAATTTGAAGTTGATCTCCAATTAGAAGCATTTGTTGGTATCTCGCTAATTACTAACCCGCTTACATATGATTTTAAAGATTCCTGATCTTCTTCATTTACGCCGACATTTCCAATATGAGGATAAGTAAATGTAATAATTTGGTTTTTATATGATGGATCAGAAATAACTTCTTGGTATCCTGTCATTGCAGTATTAAAAACAATTTCGCCATACGTGTCAGTCTTGTATCCAACTGATACACCATGAAAGATTTCATTATTCTCAAGTATTAAAATATGAAGCGTCACAATCTCGATCTGTTCCAAA
>JAYOZO010000004.1:20567-23995 GCA_038154165.1 Thiothrix sp. | reverse complement strand
TACAAAGAAAGGACATTATTCATCCCAAATAATCCTTTTTCCTTATTATTAATCCATTTAGCAGCCAAAACGGCTCCTTCAGCAAATATCTTTCTATCAAAACTTTTATGGTTTATTTCTATTGATTCATTTTCTAAAGTAAACTTAATTATATGATCTCCGACAACATTGCCAATTCTTAAACAATGATGTCTTACATCTTTTGGGTTTTTCATATTTTTTTTTATTACATCTTCAAAAGCAAGTGACGTTCCAGAAGGCATATCAACTTTATGTTTATGATGATATTCTATAATGTCAATATCAGAAATATCACCAATTGTTAACGAAATTTTTTCAACCAACTTTAAACAAAGATTTATTCCTATACTCATATTTGATGCTTTTAAAATTGCTATTTTATTACTTGCATCTGTAATTTTTAGAATTTGAGAATCTGTAAAACCAGTGGTACCAATAACTAATTTTTTATTATATTTTATGCATTTTTCTAATAATAACATTGTGTTTTCAGGTCTAGTGAAGTCAATACAAACATCACTTTTAGATATACCATAATCTATATCGGCTGTAATAATGTTGTTATCAATTGAAATATATTTGTTTACTTGTTGTTTTGATTTTCTTGTAATAGCTGCTGATAATAACATTGCAGAACTTTCTGATAATATTAGTTTTGCAATTTCTAATCCCATTTTTCCTGATATTCCAGGTATACAAACATTTATAGGCATTGCTAATACAGTGTAATTAAAGTTACATCATATTATCATAGAGTATGTGTAGTTCTAAGATAAAATTTTTTAATTAAAGAAATTTTTTAGCCCATCAAGCCAAGATTGCGACTTTGGGCTATGTCTATTGTTACTAGTTTTAAGATGATGATCAAATTTACTTAATAAATCTTTTTGTTCCTTAGATAAATTAACTGGAGTTTCAATAACAACAGAACACATTAAATCGCCAACTCCACCACCACGAACTGACTTTACTCCTTTCCCTTTTAATCTAAAGCATTTTCCAGTTTGGGTGCCTGCGGGTATATCAATTGTTACACTATTACTACTTAATGTTGGAATTTCGATTTCTGACCCTAAAGCTGCTTCGGCAAATGATAGAGGAACTTCGCAATACAAATTGCTCCCGTCGCGTTTAAATATGGAATGTTTTAGAAGATTAATTCTAATAAATAAATCTCCGTGTGGGCCCTGATTAACACCCACTTCTCCTTTGCCAGCACGCCTTTCTATATCACCATTATCAAACCCAGCAGGAATTGAAACTGATATCTTTTTATTAATATTTATAGCTCCACTACCATAACATTTTGAGCAAGGATCAGATATAACAGAACCTTTGCCTGAACAAGTTGGGCAAGTCTGTTGAATAGTAAAAAAACCTTGTTGCGCCCTTATTTGCCCAACACCTTTACAAGTTGAGCAAGATACTGGTTTTGATCCTTTTTTCGCGCCAGATCCATGGCATATATCGCAATTATCTTTTGTTCTTATACTAATTGTTTTTTCTGAACCAAAAGAGGCTTCTTCAAGAGTAAGTTTCATCTCATACTCTAAATCAGCACCTTTATATCTTTGATTAGAGTTTCTTCCTTGGCTATTACCAAATATATCTCCAAATATATCTTCAAAAACATCTCCAAAACCTGAAGACCCAAAACCTGAAGTATTGAATCCTCCCTGACCAGCCCCACCACCGAAATCTGTAGTACCATACTGATCATACATCGATTTTTTTTGAGGATTTGACAGAACGTCATATGCCTCTTTTGCTTCTTTAAATTTTTTTTCAGAAGACTTATCGTTTCCTGTTCTATCAGGATGATATTTCATAGCCTTTTTCTTAAAAGCTTTCTTTATTTCAGCTTCTGATGCGCCTTTTTGCAAACCTAAAACTTCATAATAATCCATAATTATTTAGTTATTATTTATCTTTATTAACTTCTTTATATTCTGCATCGACAACATCTGATTCATTACTAGATTCAGTATTAGTCCCTGGATTTTGCGAAGTATTTTCATTTTGCTTTGCTTGCTCAGCATACATCATTTCTGCCATTTTAGCAGAAGCCTCAGATAAATCTTTAATAGATTTTTCAATTAAATCTTTATCTTCCGTCTTCAAAGCTTCAGCAAGTGCTTTATTTTTTTCTTTAATATTTTTTTGGTCATCTTCAGAAACCTTATCCCCAAATTCTTTTAAGGATTTGTTTGTTGCGTGCACTAATGCATCACCCTGGTTTTTTAAGGTTACAATTTCCTGAAATTTTTTGTCTTCTTCAGCATGAAGTTCTGCATCCTTGACCATTTTTTCAATTTCTTCATCTGATAAGCCGCTTGATGACTTAATTATGATTGACTGTTCTTTATTTGTTGCTTTATCCCTAGCAGACACATTTAGAATTCCATTAGCATCAATATCAAACGTTACTTCAATCTGTGGCATCCCTCTTGGTGCTGGGGGAATATCTGAAAGATTAAATTGGCCTAAAGATTTATTTCCTGATGCCATATCCCTCTCGCCTTGAAGAACATGAACTGTAACGGCTGTTTGATTGTCCTCTGCAGTTGAGAAAACTTGGTTTTGTTTCGTTGGTATCGTAGTGTTTTTTTCTATAAGCTTAGTCATTACACCACCCATTGTCTCAATACCAAGAGATAATGGTGTAACGTCTAAAAGTAGAACATCTGTAACATCACCAGCTAAAACCCCGCCTTGTATTGCAGCACCAGCTGCAACAGCTTCATCTGGGTTAACATCTTTTCTTGGTTCTTTTCCAAAATATTCTTTAACAACTTTTTGAACTAAAGGCATTCTAGTTTGTCCACCAACTAAGATAACATCATTGATATCTTTTTTAGAGAGTTTTGCATCCTTTAATGCAGTCTCACAAGGAGTAATAGTTCTATTGACTAGCTCCTCAACCATTGATTCAAATAACGCTCTTGTAATTTTCATATTTAAATGCTTTGGACCGCTTGCATCAGCAGTAATATATGGAATATTAATATCTGTTTGTTGGGAGTTAGATAATTCAATTTTTGCTTTTTCAGCGGCATCTTTCAATCTTTGTAGAGCTAGAGGATCCGATCTTAAATCAAAATTTTGTTCTTTTTTAAATTCAGCAACTATATGATCTATAAGTTTAGAATCAAAATCTTCTCCACCTAATTGAGTATCACCATTTGTGGATAAAACCTCGATTTGATTTTCTCCATCAATATCAGATATATCAATAATTGAAACATCAAATGTTCCACCACCAAGATCATAAACAGCTATTTTTTTATCACCTTTTTTTTGGTCCAAACCATATGCTACTGCAGCAGCAGTAGGCTCGTTAATTATTCTTTGAACATTTAGACCTGCAATTTTTCCTGCATCTTTTGTTGCTTGTCTTTGTGAATCAT
>JAYOZO010000004.1:17402-20557 GCA_038154165.1 Thiothrix sp. | reverse complement strand
CTTTTGCTGAAATTTCAGGTATTGCCATTTTCTTGTCATCAATTTGTACCCAAACATCTCCATTATCAGCTTCAACAATATTATATGGTAATATTGATTTATCCTTTTGGACTTCTTTATCAGAAAATTTTCTGCCAATAAATCTCTTAACTGCATAAACAGTTTTTTTAGGGTTGGTCACTGATTGTCTTTTAGCAGACTGTCCTACCAGTATTTCTCCATTTGTAAAAGCAACAACAGACGGTGTTGTTCTGTCACCTTCGCTATTTTCAATAATTTTTGGTCTATCGCCTTCCATCACTGAAACGCACGAATTTGTTGTACCTAAATCAATACCTATAATTTTTCCCATTTTTTTACCTCATAATACAGTTAAATCATTGTTATAACCTATATATGGTCACAACAAATAAATTCAAGTAATTAATTTAATTTTTTTTTGAAACAATTACTAAAGCTGGTCTAAGTAACTTTGTTTTTAGCTTGTAGCCTTTCTGTAAAACCTCTACGACCTTATTATTTGACTTATCTGATTCTCTAGTTGATATTGCCTGGTGGTATTCGGGATTAAAATCTTCATTTTTTGGGTCAATTTCCTCTATATCAAGCTTCTCAAAAACCTCTTTTGTTGTTTTAAGTAATAAATTATTTCCTTCTATAAAATCGTCAATTTTTAAGTTAGTTTCTTTCGATAAATTAGTTGCAGCTTCAAGACTATCAATAATTACTAATAATTCCGACGATAATTTTTCTACTGAATATAGTTGAGCTTGTTGGATTTGCTTTACAGTTCTTTTTTGAAAATTATCTAGTTCAGCTTTTGATCTTAAAAACAGATCATTTAATTTTTTATTTTCCTCTAATAGAGCTTCAATCTGTTTATCTGCGCTCTGACTTTCTTCAATTTGACTAGAATTTGATTCTTCTATATTTTCCGAAATTTCTTCATCCAAATTAATCTTATTAATCTCTTTTTGATCTTCTTTTTTAGTATCCATTAATTTCCCTTAAATTTTAATTACTTTTAGTATTTATATGGTTTATTTTGGAGATTTCAAGGCTTCAGTTAATAATTTAGCTGTTATATCTACGATTGGTATAACTCTATCATACGCCATTCGTTTTGGCCCTATAACACCTAATACACCAACAATATCATCGTCAAATTTATAAGGAGCGCTAACTATACTGCAATCATCAAGAATATTATATCCTGATTCAGCACCAATAAATATTTTAACTCCTTTTGAAGATATACTTTGATCTAAAAGATGCAAAATACTATTTTTTTCGCTAAAAGCCTCAAATAAGGTTTTGAGTTTTTCAATATCTGATAATTCTTTGCAACCCATTAATCTAGTTTGACCCGCAACTAAAAGATCATCGTTTGTCTTAGTATTATCAGAGTCTAAAAAAAGTTTTTTTCCAAAAGTTATTGCTGAAAGCATAATATCATTCATATCCTTTCTCATCTCCTCTAACTCATTCAATAAAATCTTTCTAATCTTAAGTAAAGATTGGCCAGATATGATACTATTTAAATAATTTGCAGCCTCTTGAAGTTCAGAAGACGAAAAACTTTTATCCAAATTAATTATTTTATTTTCAACATCATTATTTTTATTTATTAAAATTGCTAAAATTTTGTTATCACTAAGATTTAAAAAATCTATTTGCTTTATTTCTGTGTTTTGTTGTGTAGGTAATGAAATTACACCTGTCAACTCAGTAATATTAGATAATATTTCATTAGTTTTCTTTACGATATTTTTTCTTTCTGAGTCCTCTTTAAAATTTAATTTTAATTTTTTTATCAAACTGCTATTAACGGGCTGAACTTTTATCATTTTATCAACAAACATTCTATATGCTAACTCAGTTGGAACTCTTCCTGCAGATTTATGTGGCGAATAAATGTAGCCTAAATCCTCTAAATCGACAAAAACATTTCTTATGGTTGCAGAACTTATACCAATATCTGTAACCTGAGAAAGCTTTGTTGACCCAACAGGTTGTCCGTCTAAAATAAAGCTTTCAACTAATGCTTTTAGTAACAATTCTTGTCTTTGGCTTAAACTTTCCATAAAATTAAAATTATTAAGTTTTATATTATTAAGTTTTATATAGAATAATATATAATTACTAATTATATTATAATACATATATGATCATTGTTATAAGTAAATTGGGGGCACAATGTCAATATTTAAGAATATAGCAATTATCTCTAAAATAAACGATACTAGCGTAAAAGACAGTCTTAATGCAGTAATACAATACCTGGAAAAAAAAAATATTAGTTACTTACTTGATAAAAACTCTTGTAAAATTCTTAATTATTTAAAATATACAGATATTGAAGTCATAAAAGATAAGTGTGATATGGCTTTTATAATTGGGGGTGATGGAACACTCCTCAGGGCGGCCCAAGATCTTGCTAAAGCAAATATACCAATTTGTGGAATTAATAGGGGAAGATTAGGATTTCTTGTTGATATATCTCCTGACCATATTCATGAAAATTTAGATAATATTTTTAAGGGAAATTATTCTATTGACGAAAGAATTTCACTTGTTGGTACTATTATTCGTAATGGCAAAGAAATATCAAGAAATATTTCGTTTAATGATGTAGTAATACATAGCAGAGATACGGTTAGAATGATTGAAATGGATACAATTCTTGATGGAGAGAAACTTTATACGGTTAATGCTGATGGCCTTGTGGTTTCTACCCCAACAGGCTCAACCGCATATTCTTTGTCAAGTGGTGGCCCAATATTACAACCAACTATGGAGGCATTAATACTTGTGCCTATATGCCCACATTTACTTAGCAATAGGCCAATAGTAATTGGTATGAATAGTGTAGTTGAAATAAAACTTTCCGAAAAATCAAATACAGATGCTAGTGTTACGTTTGATGGACAAATAAACGTTCCAATAGAGCCAAATGATACTATTCGAATTAGTAAAAGTAAGGTATTACTAAAACTTATTCAACCTCCTAACATTAGCTTTCTATCAATACTAAGAGAAAAATTAGGCTGGGGTTTTAAGCCATAAAATTCATGTTATCAAATATATATATCAAAAATTTCGCGATAATAGATGAGATGGAAATTGATTTCTATAATAATATGTCTGTTCTAACT
>JAYOZO010000004.1:8423-17392 GCA_038154165.1 Thiothrix sp. | reverse complement strand
GTTCTAACTGGCGAAACAGGAGCTGGCAAGTCAATTTTGATAGACGCCATTAATGTTGTTTTTGGTAATAAAAAAACGAATAAAATAATCAGGAATGAGAAATTTGATACTGAAATAATTTGTCAATTTAATATATTGAACAAAAATATTATAAAAGTTCTTGAGAAAAAAGATTTAGCAGACTCTAATGAATGTATTTTTAGAAGAAAAATAAATAAAAAAAATTTATCAAAGATATATATAAATGATAAGCCAGTAAATTCAAGTACAGCAAAATATATAGGAAATCTAATTATTGATATACACGGGCAACATGAAAATCAATTGATACTATCGGACGATGAACAAAGAAATAGATTAGATAATTTTATTAATATAAAAGATGATAAATTATTAATTCAGAAAATAATTCTAGAAATTAATAATACAAAAAAATATTTATTAGAAAACTCACTTGACTTAGATCAGTATCAGAACAATGTTTCTCTTTTAGAATATGAAATAAAAGAATTAGAAAATGTGGTTATGGAAAACGAAGAATACAATAAAATATTAGAAGAATATAAAAAGCTCAGTAATAGTGAGGCCCTTAAAAACAAGGTTTATCAATGTCTAGATATAATAGAAAATTCATCAGAGCAGGACTTAACTTCAATGTTATCAAATATAAATAAAAACCTAATAGATATTAATAAAATTGATCAAAATACAAATAATTTACTTGATATTGGCATAAATATTCAAGATGAAGTAAAAAACTTATCAAAATTATTAGAAAGATATAATAATACAATCAATAGCGATGAAGAAAAACTTGTTATATTAAATGAAAAAATTTTATCACTTAACAATTTAGCAAGAAAATATAATTCAAATGAAGGGGAATTACTAAATATTTTAAATGATAAAATTATAAAACTTGATAACTTGAGAAACAGTAAATCAAACATAGAAGAAAATAAAAATAAAATAAATAAATATTTAATTGAGTATCATAAAATATCAGAGAGAATATCAGATATTAGAAAAAAAGAAGCCATAGTTCTCGAAAAAAAAATTACAAATAATCTAAAAAAACTTGGCATGGATGATTGTGAGTTTAAAATAGATATATCTTGTGATAAAAATATGATCACAAAGAATGGTTATGACAAAGTTTCATTTCTAATTAAAACCAATAAAAAATCAAAATTACTTCCACTAAAAGAAATTGCTTCTGGAGGAGAGTTATCAAGATTAAGTTTAGTAATTCAACTAGAGACACGTTCAAATGATGATTGTGAAACTATGATATTTGATGAAATTGATACTGGTATCGGTGGTGCTACTGCTGAAATTTTAGGAAACCACCTAACAAAATTATCTGAAAAAACTCAAGTTTTGTGCGTTACTCATCTGGCTCAAATTGCTGCAAAATCGACTCATCATTATCTTGTATCAAAAGATAAAAATAGTTCAACAACAAAACTCGAATACTTGAGCAACGAGCAAAGAATTAATGAGCTAGCAAGAATGATAGGAGGTATAGAGGTAACCGAGAAAACTTTACAGTTTGCAAAAGAACTTCTTTCATAAGCTTTAATCTTCGTCTAAGAATTCACCATACAAAATCATATTATGATCTAGGATTTTAAAATTATATTTTTTTGCTATTTCTTTTTGTCTATTTTCTATGATTTCATCATAAAATTCTACAACCTTGCCTGTCTTAAGAGAAACCATATGATCGTGATGATCTCCTTGGTTAAGCTCAAAAACGGCCTGACTATTATTATTGTTCTCAGATTCAAAATGATGTCTTATCACAATTTTTGCTGCTTCAAACTGGGTTAAGACTCTGTAAACTGTTGCTAAGCTAATAACTTCACCATCATTTATGAGCTCTTTATATATATCTTCGGCAGACATATGGTGATCTTTAGCATTTTCAAGCTTATTGAGAATTTTCACCCTCGGAAGCGTTATTTTTAAACCAGCATTTTTTAATTCTATATTGCTCATAATTACTATATTATCGTTATTTAGTATAACAATATACATAAAAATAATGATATTTATAAAGATTTTGACAGCTTTATTACTTTCTATCAGTATAAGTGCCTGTCAGTTATTACCAGAAGATACTCAATTAAAGAGTTATAGAGTTCTTGTACAACAGGGAAATGTTATTCAAGAAAGTAAAGTAGACGAATTAAAAATAAATATGACAAAAGAACAGGTTATTTTTCTCCTAGGAGAGCCTGTATTAAATAATATTTTCAATAAAAATAGATGGGATTATGTTTATTATAGAAAAAGAGAACCTGAGGAAACAAAACTAAATATGATTAGTATCTTCTTTAAAGATGAAATTGTAATCAGCATGAAGAGAATCATAAAAAATGATGATGGTTTATTTGAAATTGCTGATAAATTTAATTATGACGAACCAGAATTTATAGAAGATAATGAGACAACTTCTTTAAAACAAGAAGTATTTGAAAACATAACGTTAGAAGGAACAATTGATAAAAACATTAAAATAGAAGGTTTTCAAGAGGATGAAAGTAACGAAAAAATAGTAGAAAATAAGGAAATAAGTAAAACAGATGAAAACCTAAAAATAGAAGGTTTTCAAGAGGATGAAAGTAACGAAAAAATAGTAGAAAATAAGGAAATAAGTAAAACAGATGAAAACCTAAAAAAAGAAAATACAGAAATCCTAAAAAAATCTAAAGAAACTAAAAGAAAAAATGACAACGAGATTCTTTCAGAAATAATTAACAATTGGGCGCAAGCTTGGCAAAAAAAAGATCTTGAAAAATATTTTAGTTTTTATATTGATGGGTACACATCAGAGTATTTCAATGATCATTTGCTTTGGAAAAAAGATAGAACTGAAAGAATAAGCAGTAAAAACGAAATTCAAATACAAATTAGCAAATTATCATTAGAATTTGAAATAAGTGAAAATGAACTGGCTTTCGCTATATTTACTCAAAAATATATTTCCAATAATTATTCAGATGAAGTTGTAAAACAATTATCCTTAAAAAAAATAAATAAAAAATGGAAAATAATTTCAGAGGAAGTCATCAAAAAAGACTATTAAAATTTCTTTTTAGAATTAAATTTTCTTTTTTCATTTGGGCTCATTCTTAAATCATCTAATATTTCTATTCTGTCATTTTCCTTAATAACATAAGACTCATTAATTAAATTTCCATAACACCCAAATTTTTTTTCACTCAAAAATTTTTTTGAAAAAATCGACTTATCTTCTAAATATTTTAATACATTTTCTAATTTTAATTTTTTTTGAAAACTGATTTTTGTCGATATAATTTTTTGATTTTTACTTATATAGATTACTTCTATTTTTATTTGTTCTGCCATATTATTTTAAAGATTCATTAACAAAAGATTTTACAAGTATATTCATAATTTTTTCTAGTGATTTACTTATAGCAAATTCAATTATTTTACTTTTTGCTTCGTAATTAAGACTTAAATATATAATTGTCTTATTATCTACTTGCTTAAAAATCCATTCACCATCTAAGTATTTAAAGGGGCCCTCTATTAACTTCATTTTTATAAATTCATTTTTTTTTATTTGATTTTCGGTACTAAATGATGTTTTTACACCTTTTATATCAAAGTCAAGCCTAGCCTGCATTTGTGTGGAATTTTCACTTAAAATCTTTGAATCTATGCAATATGGAATAAAATTTTTATATAAATCTACTCTGTTAACAATATTATAAACCGTATCAACATCTTTTAGAACTATGGCTTCTTTTTTTATTAACATAACAAATTATTCTAATATATTTATACTAAAACCTAATGCATTTAACATTACAAATATTACAGCTATTGGTGCAATTAATCTTGCAGATATATACCATAAAAATTTTAAAATTTTTGATTTAATTTGCAATTCATCATTAATACTATTTTTCGAAACTAGCCAGCTTACATATATTGATATCAAAATTCCACCTAATGGTAATAATATATTTGATGTCAAATAATCTAATAACTCAAAAAATGTCATATTAAACAACTTCACTTCTGAACCAAGATTAAATGAAACTATTGTGCCAATTCCTAAGAGCCAAGCCATGCTGCCAGCAATTGCAGCAGCTTTAATTCTTGTTGTATTATATTTTTCAATAATCCAAATTATCATTGGTTCAATTAATGATATTGAAGATGTCCAGGCCGCAAAAATTAATAATATATAAAACAGTGTTCCAAACAATTGACCGCCTGGCATTGAACCAAAAGCTATAGTTAAAGTTTGAAATATCAAACCAGGTCCTTGTGTCATCTCCAAACCGCTAGAAATAACTATTGGAAAAATTGCTAATCCTGCAAGTAGAGCCACTAAAGTATCAAGTGAAGCAACAATTACGCAAGTTTGGGGAATAGATATTTTTTCTGACATATAAGAACCATACACCATTAATGCACCCATACCCAAGCTTAAACTAAAAAAAGCTTGTCCCATTGCAATCAAAACTGTATTCCAAGTAATTTGACTAAAGTCTGGATAAAGCATAAATTTTGCGCCATTGTAAAAGTCTCCTTCGATAGAAGAATAAATTACTAGCGCTATCAACAATACTAATAAAGCTGGCGTTAATCTTGTTACTGCAGTCTCAAGCCCTGATTTAACTCCTCTTGAAACAACAATAATAGTAATTATAGAAAATATCGTATGCCATGCTAAAAGCCTTTCTGGGTCTGATATAAATTCAGTAAACATTTTGGATGCACCTGCGACATCTATGTCATTAATAACCCCAAATGCAGTTCTAACACCATATGCCATAGTCCATCCAGCTATAACACTGTAATATGATAAGATAAGAATTCCTGCAAGTATTCCAAAGAAACCTATAACTTGCCATTTATATGATATATTTTCCTTTTCAGATATATATTTAATTGAGGAAATTGGATTTAATCTGCCCCTTTTTCCCAAATAAACCTCTGAGAGCATAATTGGGATACCAATAATTAAAACGCAAAGAATATATATAATTACAAATGCCCCACCGCCATTTTCTCCCGTAATATATGGAAATTTCCATACATTTCCAAGTCCTACTGCTGAGCCTGTCGCAGCTAGTATAAATGCTGTTCTAGAAGACCATTCTCCATGTGATGAAGTTCTATTTATTGCCATTAGTTAGAATTATTTATTATGTTAATATTACATATTATGAATCTAAAAGCTAAAAATACAGAAAATATAATTGCTGTCAACAAAAAAGCAACTCATGACTATTTTATTTTAGAGAAAATAGAAGCTGGCTTAGTTTTAGAAGGATGGGAGGTTAAGGGAATAAGAGCTTTAAAGGTTCAATTAAAAGAATCATATGTTAAAGTTATTAAAGGAGATATCTATTTGATAGGATCGAATATAACACCTCTTGCGTACATAAATAAAGATACATTAAAAAATGCCACAAGAACAAGAAAACTTCTTTTAAATCAAAAAGAAATAAATTCTCTGGTTGGAAGAGTTCAAAAAGAAGGCCTCACCATTATACCACTATCACTTTATTGGAAAAAAAATAAAATTAAATTAGAAATTGGTGTAGCCAAAGGAAAAAAGAAATTTGACAAAAGACAATCTGAAAAGAAAAAAGATTGGGCTATTGAAAAAAATCGAATTGTAAAAAATAAATTAAAGGGTAATTAATTAATCTCTGCTACAAGAAAATACTTCGCCAATAATACCTTTTACTTTTGCGTCATCTATGCAATCAGAATATGAACTATATTCTCCTATAACTTCACCATTACCTGAAGTAGCAACCCAATTGCTTGATTCGCTATATTTTAAAAAGCCCCAAAAACCTACAATTAAAATTACTATTAACATAAAAACTTTATCCATTGATACCTCGCTTATTGTTATATTTTATAATCATCACATTATATCAAAACTTATAGATATTCCAAATACATCTGCCTTTTGATAAGTCATCTATCTCTTGACATATTCTTTTATGCTCCCTTAATTCATTTTCGTCGGCAAAACGAATAATAAATTTATCATTAATATTTTCTAATTTTTGATAATTATTTTTCGATAATTTTTCAGCGCCCAAATCAAATGAAGTTTGCCCACCTGTCATAGACAAATAAATATCTCCGAGAATTCTTGCATCCAACAGTGCGCCGTGAAAATCTCTTGATGAATTATCTACATTATATCTTTTGCATAGAGCATCTAAAGTATTTTTTTGCCCTGGATGAAGTTGCCTAGCATAAGTAAGGGTGTCAAAAATTTCACATATACTACTAATATTAATATTTTGTTTCGCCTTTTTATATTCATACTCTAAGAAACCTATATCAAATGGTGCATTATGAATAATTAATTCAGAATTTTTTATGAATTCTAATAAATCATCTTTTATATCCTCAAATAATGGCTTGTCTTTGAGAAAGTCATTTGAAATTCCATGAACATTTATTGCGCCTTGATCAATTTCTCGCAATGGATTTAAATAATGATGAAATTTTTTTCCAGTGTATTTTCTATTAATAATTTCAATACATCCAATTTCAATTATTCTATGGTTTCTAGTTACATCAAGTCCTGTAGTCTCAGTATCAAGAATTATTTTTCTACTCATATTGATTATCCTTATTAAGAATTGCGAAATTTGCTAATTCATCAGCCTGTTCATTACCACAATTACCACTATGTCCTTTAACCCAATTCCACTCTATAGAATGATATGAATTTAGTTCATCAATTTTTTGCCACAAATCCATATTTTTTACATCTTTATTATTTGATGTTTTCCAGCTATTTTTTTTCCATTTAAATATCCATAGATTTATACCATTCATCAAGTACTTTGAATCAGTATATAAAATTACTGTAGATTTTTGATCTAAAATACTTAATGACATAATCGCAGCTGTTAACTCCATTCTATTATTTGTTGTTTCATTTCTATATCCATATATCTTCTTTTCAACACTGTTAGGAAATTTTATCACTGCACCCCATCCACCAATTCCTGGATTTCCTTTGCAAGCACCATCAGTATATATTGTTATTTCATTTTTCATAATTATTATGAACTATAGGTTTTGTAAACTTGCCTAATATAATATTATTCTTTTTATGCCAATTTCTAACAGAAATATATTTATATGTTTTTTTATTTGCAAAAAAAATATAACTATTGCCAAAAAAGTTTATTTTTGAAAAAACACTATTATTTAAAAAATTAAAAAAATTTATTAATTTTTTATTCTTAAATGGCGGAATTTTATTAATATTTAAAATATGTTTTATATCATATGAAAAGAGTTTCATCCAATCTGATAATCTACTTATAGTAATATACTTTTTATTTCTAAAAATTGATTTTAAAGGGAGTATACTAAAAATACCCAAAAAACTTATCTTATTAAATCCTGAAATTATGACTTCTCCATCTTCTTTAAGTACTCTGTCAATTTCCCTAAAAACCGCATGAGGGTCTTCCTCGTAATCAAGCGAATGAATAAGTATAATGCAATCTATTGAAGATTCTTCAAAAGGTAAGTTTTTTAATTCTCCTTTTATATCCGCGTTTTCAGCATCTGATAAGTAATAACTGTAAAAATTACCATTAAAATTCATTATTTTAGAAATTATAGAATATTGACCAAGATATAAAATCTTTTTATCGTTTGAAATCTTTAAAACTCTGTTTATTGAATCTATAATAATTGTAGCATTTATTATACCTGATCTAGTTTCATACCATTTGTTTATTTCTGAAAATTTAAAATTCATAATTTAATATATTATCTGAGGCACTGATTTCAATAGCATTTTTGTATAATTATTTTTACAATGGTTAATTATATCAGAGGTAATACCGTGCTCAACTATTCTTCCTTTATGCATTATAGAAATAGTATCTGAAAAATTTGAAATAAGTTTTATATCATGCGATATGAACAAATATGATATTTTTGTTTTTTCCTGAATATCTAATAGTAAGTCTAAAACTTGTTTTTGAATAGTAACATCTAAAGAACTTGTTGGTTCATCGCATATCAATAATTTTGGGTTTAAAACTAAAACTCTTGCTATAGCAATTCTTTGTCTCTGTCCGCCAGAGAATTGATGCGGGTACTTATATAAAGAATCTATACTAAGTCCTACTTTATCAATTGCATCTTCAAGAATTAAGTTTACGGTACGTTTATCAATTTCTGGTTTTAAAAAACATAAGCCCTCTTTTAATATTGCCCCTACTCTCATTCTTGGATTTAAGGACGAAAAGGGATCCTGAAATATCATTTGATAATTTTTTCTAAAACTTCTTAATTCGTTTTTATTCATATTTAAAATATCTTTATTACATATTTTAATTTTTCCTGAAGTTATATTTGTCAAACCCATAATGGCCTTTGCAATTGTAGTTTTACCAGACCCAGATTCCCCTGCAATAGCATGGGTCATCCCAGGTTTTATGGATAAACTGATGTCATCTACAGCTTTTAATATTAAACCCTTATTACCTAAAAAACTTTTTTTTTCTTGATAAAATACCTTTAAATTTTGAATACTTAGAATATCAACCTCGCGGTTAAACTGATCTTTATAAAATTTTTTATGATATATAGAAGATTCTAATAAATTTTTACTGTATAAATTTTTGGGAAATTTAAAAAATTCTTTTGCATTATTTTCTTCTATGATCTCACCATCTTTCATTACTATAATCTTATCTGATAATTGTGATGCTACAGCAAGATCATGGGTTATAAATAATATAGCCATATTTAATTTTTCTCTAAGTAAAGCCAGTAGATCTAATACTTGTTTTTGTATTGTTACATCGAGTGAAGTTGTAGGTTCATCTGCAATAAGTAACTTTGGTTTGCAAGCTATTGCCATAGCAATCATTACTCTTTGTTTCATCCCACCTGATAATTGGTGAGGGTATAAATTAATT
>JAYOZO010000004.1:0-8413 GCA_038154165.1 Thiothrix sp. | reverse complement strand
ATCTGCATCATTTATTCCGACAGAAATCAAATCATTGATTATTTTTTCTTTAATATCTGTTCTATTTTTTTTTGAGTAAGATTCTCTTAGTTGATGAAAAATACTCATAACAGGATTTAAAGACCTCATTGGTTCTTGAAAGATCATAGATATGTCTTCTTTTCTAATATTCCTCATGTCCTTTTCTTCTAAGGATAAAATATTTTTATTTTGGAAAATTATTTTACCGCTTACAATTTTGCAAGATTTTTCTAATAATCTTATAATTGATAGTGCTGTTAAAGATTTTCCACTTCCAGATTCACCTATAAGTGAAACGATTTCTGATTTATTTATATCAAAACTAATATTTTTTAATATCTTTTGATTTTCTTTTGATTTTATAGTCAAACATAAATCTTTTACTGATAATAATTTATTCATAATTTTTATTGGTCCTTGGATCAAAAGCATCTCTGACAACATCTGAGAATAAATTAGCAAATAACACTAAAATAAACATAAAAACAAATGCAGCAAAAAGTGGCCACCAAACTATGGGTTCTCTAGACATTTCTAATCTTGCAGCATTTATCATATTACCCCAACTATATGTTGAGGGATCAACGCCAATATTTACGTAAGATAAAACTGCTTCTGCAAGCACTAATGCGCTAAAATCTAAAACAACAGTAATTATTACAATATGCATAATATTTGGAATAATATGTCTAATTATTATTGAAAT
The DNA here is from genome assembly GCA_038154165.1 of Thiothrix sp. Classification (GTDB taxonomy): domain Bacteria; phylum Pseudomonadota; class Gammaproteobacteria; order Poriferisulfidales. The sequence continues at coordinate 7,686 of JAYOZO010000004.1, read as the reverse complement.
TTTACTTAAACCAAATGTTTGTGATGCTTGAACATATTCTATCTCTCTTAGTTTCATAGACTCGCCTCTAAGCAGTCTGCATAATCCTGTCCAACTAGTCAAACCTAAGATCATACAAAGAAAAAAAAGCCTCAGGTCAGCTCGCTCATATACATTTTCAAAATTTGTTGGATTATTGGCCATATAGACTTGCAACATTAATATAGCTGAAGCGATTAATAATACACTTGGAATAGAATATAAAGTTGTGTATATAAATTGAATTATATCATCTACAAACCCACCAATATAACCTGCAAAAATTCCAAAAAAAATTGCAAAAGGAAGCATAACTATTGTTGTTAATGTCCCTATAAGTATACCTGTTCTAATACTTTTTATACTTTTATATAAAACATCTTCGCCAACTTTATCGGTACCTAAAACATAATATTGAATACTTAAATCATACAAAGAAATAAAAATTAATAAAATTATAAAAAAAGATAAAAATATAAATTTATTTTTTACGAATTGAGTAGTTATTTTATTAAAATTTTTAAATAAAGTTTTATAAAAAATTATTAAGTACATGAAAAAGCAAATGAATAGAGTTTTTACAAAAGAAATAATTATAGTTATATATATATTATGTGTATTTTTGTCTGAATATAAATTATGGTTGCCCTTATATTCAAGTTTAGGATAAATTCTTTTATCTATATCTTTATCAACTTTAATAGTTTCTTTTGAATACAATTTTGATGAAAAAGGAGATGAATAACTTTTTTCTGAATTTTCATGAATGGGTAATAAAATAATATCCAACAAACTACTAATTTCTGAAGTATAAGAATACTTCTTGTTATTTTCATCATAAACTTTATTCTTAAAACGAATTGAATCACAAAGAGCTATAATCATAAAAAAAGACAATACTAAGATTGATAATGCTCCAGTTTTTTTTTTAAATACATATGACCAAGTATCTAACAAATCTGGTGTCTTTCTTACATAAAAAATATAAGAAAATAATGCTATAATTACTATAAAGAAAAATAAATCTGTAATTAAAAATACAAACATTATTTTAACCTTACTCTAGGATCAACTAAAGTATAAGATATATCAGTTAATACCAAGCCTACTATATATAAAATTGTCCCAAGAAATACCATTGCTCTTACAATTGCGAAATCTTGGCTTTGTATGGCATCAATTGTATAACTTCCAAGCCCAGGGATACCAAAAAAAGACTCTACAATCAAACTTCCAAGAAATAGCAGAGGAAGTATTACAACTACTCCAGTTAGTATTGGGATTAAAGCATTTTTAAAAACATGATTAAAAAGAACTGAACTCTCTGATAATCCTTTTGATTTTGCTGTTTTAACATAATCTTTCTCAATTTCTTCTAAAAATAAAGAACGATACCATCTTGTTCCAGAGCCTATTCCGTAAATAACGCTGATAATAACAGGCAATATTAAGAATTTTATTGCATCATAGCCGTTCGCATAGCCTGATATTGGTACAAGATGAAGTAACTTACTAATTAAATATTGGCCACCAATTATATAAAATAAACTTGAGATTGACATTAATGCTACACAAATAATCACACCAACATAATCTACATAAGTTGATCGAAAAAAAACAAAGAATAATGCAAATGTTATATTTATTAGAACTCCAACAACTAAAGAAGGAAAAGCTATTGCTAAACTTGGCCACATACGTTGCAAAATATCATATTTAATATCTCGTCCACTATCGGAAACACCAAAGTCAAATAAAAAAAGCTTCACAGATTTTTCATAAAAAATAGTTTTTTGAATCTTATTTAACCCTTTTTCACTGCTGTTATAAAATAATGGATTGTTATAACCTCTTTCCTCATTCCAAGCAAAAATTTGCTCCTGTGTAATTCTTTTATCACCTAAATGCAATCTTGCGATTTCTTCAGGTGAATTTACAACAAAGAATAATGCAAATGTTAATAAATTTACTCCTATCAAAATAGGAATTATAAAAACTAATCTTTTTAAAATATATCTAATCATAAGCCTTTTCTTTTTCTTTTTTTCTAATCATTAATATTACTGAAAAAATAAAAATTAAAAAAATAATAAATAAAATGTGTAAAAGTGTATAATTAGGCTTATTCCATTTTGATATCATATCATATCTTATATTATTATTTATTTTTTTGTATTTAAGCGTGTTATTAGCCATTAAATTAGACTCTACATTTTCAAGCCAGCTATGTGACAAGGAAAATGATTTTGGGTGAAATCCCCATATCCAAGGGGAGTCATTCTGTACAATAGCTAACATATTTTCAATAAGTTGTTTTCTTTTTTTTGTATTTTTCATATTTTTCATTTTTAAAAATAATTTATCAAATTCGTAGTTACTATAATTCGACGCATTTTCACCGCCATATTTTACTTTTCCATTTTTACTATATAAAAGAAATAAAAAATTTTCTGGATCAGGATAGTCTGCGTTCCATCCCCATTGAAAAATCTGGCCAGTACCTTTGATCATTTTTTCCTGAAATCTATTATAGTCTGTTACTCTAGCAACTAATTGTATATTTATTTTTTTAAATTGCTTTCTTAACCAATTTAGGAATGCATATGTTTCAGCACCCGATCCTGTTGCTTCAAAGTATAATACTAACGGCTTACCTGTTTTTTGGTCTAAACCATTTACATATCCAGCTTTTTTCAATAAATCTTTTGCTTTGACAATATTTTTTTTAACAAGATTGTTATTTACTTTTGTATAAATAGTTTTATTATATTCTTTTATCCCATCTTGATAGCCAAATATTCCTGGAGGAATTGGACTTTGAGCGACAATACCTCTTCCATTTGCGAATATTGATATGTATTCATCGTAATCAATTGCCAGCGTAATTGCTTGTCTTAAATAACGTGCTTTACTCTCATATCCGCCAACTATAGGATCTAACATATTAAATCCAATATAATACGTGGATGCTGCAGTTGCAGTATTCAAATGAATACCTTTTTCTTCTAATTCTTTTGACAGTTGAATATCTCCCGAATTGTTAAAAGAAACTGCTTGATCAAAATTATCTGAAGCTATTCCTGAGCTATCATAGTACCCTTGGAGAAATTTATTCCATCTAGGAATTTGTTCTTTTTCTAGAGAAAAAATTGCTTTATCAATAAAAGGAACTGATTTGACAATATTAGATGATATTAATTTTTTATTAATAATTTTATCATCAAGAGAAGGATAAACTTCGCCTCTAAAGTTCTTATTGTAATCAAGCACCATCCTTAAATTAGGATTATTTTCAATTAATCGAAAAGGGCCAGTACCAACAGGAAACCAATTTAAAGTTATATTCTTTTTTATCAACTTTTCTTGCATATAAAAAGAATCTGCTTCCCAAGGCATCGGTGAAAAAAAAGGCATAGCTAACCAATATATAAATTGAGGATATTGATTTTTTATAATTATAGAAAATTTATATTCATTAATTTTTTCTATACCTTGAATACTTGTAGATTGAAGAAATTTAATTCTTTTTATACCATTTAATTCATTTTTTTTATTTATTTTATTCTTAAAATCATCAAAGCCAAGAATATAGCCAGACATAACTCCAGAAATTGGAGAATGATTTTTATTATCAGCCAATCTTTTTATTTGATAAATATAATCATCAGAAGTAAGTTCTCTTGTAGATTCATATTTAAAATCTTTCAACGTATTTATATTTTTTAATTGATCATCATCAAGATTATGATAAAAATACTCATTATCTTTTTTATAAAATGCAGGATGGTTTTGATATAAAATACCTTCTTTTATTTTAATAATATATTTTGTATAATATATTTTTTTATTTAGTGAAGTTTGTTTAAATTTATCATCTAAATAAATTATTTCTGGCATCTCTGCTGCAACTAATGGTATTAACTCATATGGTTTTTTAAGATAATGATATTGATATAAGGGTTCATATATTTGAGCAATAAATGCATATTCATTTGAACTATATGACCTTGCAGGATCTAGGTGTTTTGGCCTTTCTTGAAAAGATGAATAATAAACATTTTTTAAATTTTTTAAGTTATCACTATATGGATTATTTAAAGGTTTGTCTGAACATCCCTTTAAAAAAATTATAAAAACTATAATTATATATCTATAACTATTAAACATTAATTTATTATACAACTAAATATTAAAAATATTATATTTTTTACTGCATTATAAATAAAAATTGATATACAATATGTGAATGAAATTTCTTGAAGGAAAAAAAGCGCTAGTACTAGGCATTGCAAGTAATAGATCGATTGCTTGGGGCATCTCTCAGTCTTTATTAAAAAATGGTGCAGAATTAGCATTTACTTATCAAAATGAAAAATTAAAAAGTAGAGTTGAAAAATTAGCAGAAGAATGTAACTCAGACATTATAATGCCTTGCGATGTTTCAGAAGATAATAGTATTAATAAGATGCTGAATACATTGTCAAGTAAATGGAGTAAGTTTGACATTATTATTCATTCTTTAGCCTTTGCGCCAAAAGAAGAATTAGAGGGAAACTATGTCGAAAAAACTACAAAAAATGGATTCTTGTCTGCTCATTCTATTAGTAGCTACAGTTTGCTTGAACTATGCAAAGAGGCTAAGCCAATGCTTAAAGGATCAAATCCATCTGTGATATCCTTATCTTATTTAGGAGCAGTTAGAGGGATGCCTAACTATAATGTTATGGGGGTTGCCAAAGCAAGCCTGGAGGCAAATGTGAGATATTTGGCGTACTCTATGGGTGAGCATAATATCAGGGTAAATTGTATATCTGCAGGCCCAATTAAAACACTTGCTGCTGCAGGTATATCAGACTTTAGAAAAATGCTAGATTACGTTGAAAAGAATTCCCCCTTAAAAAGAAATGTTACAATTCAAGAAGTTGGTGATACAGCATCTTTTCTTGCTTCAGATGGAGCTAGTGGAATAACCGGTCAAGTTTTATATGTCGATTCAGGATTTAATATTATTGGTATGCCTGCAATTAATTGAAATTACTTCAACAAGACGCTTGCACAACAAGAATCACCAAAAACATTAACGCTTGTTCTTAACATATCTAAAACTCTATCTACACCTAAAATTATTGCTACAGCTTCATAAGGCAACCCAACAGCCCCAAGAATTACAAGTATAGCTACAAAACTTGCAGAAGGGATTCCTGCAACACCAATAGATGTAATTAATGCCAAAAATAAAATTAAAAATTGCTGAACTACAGACAAATCAACTCCATATAATTGAGCAATAAAAATTACAGCAATACACTCAAATAAAGCCGTGCCATCCATGTTAATAGTTGCACCTAAAGGAATTATAAAATTAACTCTATCTTGGTTATAATTTAAATTATCTACTAAGCATTTTGTAGTCACAGGAATTGTTGCAATAGAAGAGCTTGATGAAAAAGCCAACAATAAAGCAGGGCTCATGGCTTTATAGTGTTTTACAATATTTTTTTTAAAAAGTATTAAAATAAAACTATAAAATATAAAAAAATGTATAGCTAAGCTTAATACTACAGTCACAAAAAAATTTAATAAGATTGAATAACTTTCAGGAGTAAAGTTCATTACAGCTTTAGCAACAAGACAAAAAACACCATATGGAGTGAAAAATAATATGTAATGCATAATTTTTAAAAATACTACATATGCTCCGCTCCAAAAATCTTTTATGATATTAACACTTTGATTTTCAGAAGATCTAATTGCAATACCAGTCACGGTACTAAATAGAATAATAAATAACATATTACCATTTGCTATAGAGTGAAAAATATTTCCTGAAAATATATTTAGAAAAAATGTTTTTATAGACAAGTTTTCTTGAGAATTAATTAATATGTCAAGATTATTTTCACCTACTAAACCAATTAAATCAGCACCCCCACTTCCATTTATTATTCCAGGCTCAATAATATTTACTAAAGTAATTCCGGTTATTATTGCTACAAAACTTGTAAATAAATAAAATATAAATGTTTTAAAGCCTAAGTTTGAAAATTCATTTAAACTACTAAAAGATGATATTGTATGAATTAATGAAGACATTATTAATGGAATTACAATCATTTTTAGTGAATTTAAAAATAATTGGCTAAACAAATCAAGTAGATTATAAAAATTTATGCCTAAAAAACTATCAGATTTATTAAAAAAAAAACCTACTATAAATCCCAATACTAAAAAAGTAAGTATTAATTTAGATGAAGGCAATCTTTCCATAATAAAAAATTATAAATTTTCTGAATAAATTTTTATGTCTGCTTGTTCTCTTAAACTTTGAATTAGTGAATATAAAATTGAATTAGCATGCTCATTATAAAACATAGTTTTTAAAGATTTTTGACTTAAATTAGTCTCACCATCTTCTATTTTATCTAAAATAATTAATTCAAAATTACCAGTTCCTGATTCTATACTTGTAACATTCTTCTCTTTAGTTAAATTAAATAAATTAGAAATAATAGTTGAAGGTAACTCATTATTTGTTCTTTCAACAGAGTTATAATATGTAGATTTTTTATTCACAAGATTTTCTATTTCATTAATATTAGAACCACTAAGAATTTTATTCTCTATATTTGAAATTATATCTTTCATTTTCATAATTGCCTCTTCTGTGCTAATTAAATCTTCAATTTCTTTTTCTACAGAATTATATTTTTTATACTCTTTTTCGGATTTATTTTTAATTCGAAGCATTATAATGCTGTCATTAATTTCTATTGGAGGGCTATTATAATTATCAATATAAACTTGATTTGATCGTAAAGCATTTAATACTTTTTCATTATTTAAAATTTTATGTTCTTTTTTAATTTTTGATAATGTGTTTAAATTTGTAGATATTTTCTTAACTGATAAATAATCTTCTACTTTATCTAAGCTATTAGGATTTTCATATAGTAAATTTGATACATCCTCAAAAATTGTTTCATATCTATTTTGTATTTGACTATTTTCGTAATCAATTTTAACAATATTTTCAATCTCTTTAAAATTAGGTACTTCTGCTTCTTTAATATCAGACAATTTCAATATATAAAACCCTTGTGGTGTTTCAATTATATTGGAAATATCATTTATTTTTTTAATATTAAATATAGCGTTATTAATTTCTTCACTGAGTTCATTTCTCGATATCCATCCTATATCTCCAAGTTTCTTATTAGATAGTTTATCATCAGAATGCTTTGCAACTAAACTTTCAAAACTCTCCCCTTGTTTTAATTTTTCTAAAATTACTTTTATTAATTCGCTATTAGTTGCTTTTGAGGATTTTATATTTGATAAAAATATTTGACTAGTTTTTCTTTTTTCTGGAACTATATACTTAAATTGATTTTCTTTATAATAATTTTCTAAATTATCATTACTAAATAAAAGCTGCTCTCTTAATATTTTTTTATTATAAACCAAATATTCGATGTCATATTTTTCAGGCAGCGAGAAAATATTTTTATATTTTACATAAAAGTCTTTTTTTTCTTCTTCAGTGTGTTTAATTTTCTCGTTTTTAAAATCTTTATAGCTTAAAGATAATAATTTAAAACTTCTTGTTTGATATTTTAGCTTTTTTAAGTCCTGGATCTGCTGAGTTGTTAAAAAAGTTGACGCTACGAT
>JAYOZO010000003.1:66875-71111 GCA_038154165.1 Thiothrix sp. | reverse complement strand
GCTTTCATCAAGCCAATATTTCCTTCTTGTATTAAATCTAAAAATTGTAAACCTCTATTGGTATATTTTTTAGCTATAGAAATCACAAGACGAAGATTTGCTTCAATCATTTCTTTTTTAGCACGTTTCGATTTTGCCTCACCAATTGACATTTTTCTGTTAATTTCTTTAATTTCAGAAACTGTCAAATCTGTTTGTTCTTCTATTTTTAAAAGTTTCTTTTGTAGTTTAATTATTTCTTCTTTATTCTTTTTTAATTTTGTAGCGTATTTTGGTTTGCCTTTTAATCTATTTTGTACCCAAGACAAATTTGTACTATGTTCAGCAAAACTTTTAATAAATTCTCTTCTCGGCATCCCAGAGGATGTGGCTAATTTGGCTATAGCTTTTTCATTTTCACGGATTTTAGATACAATTAATTTTAAATCTTGTTTCAATTCACTTAAAAGAAGAGGAACAAGTCTAAACCTCATAAAATAATCAGCAACTTTTTCCCTAGCTTTTAAAAGTTTTTTTGAATCACTTTTTACTGCTGGCTGATTAGTTTTTTTAAATAGTTTTATTAAAGCGTCGAAATGTAACTTTGCTTCTTCAGCGTCAACGCCAGTATCAATATCTGCTGGTGCGCGCTCATCATCCTCGTCTTCTTCTTTATCATCGTGGCTAGTAATTGCCTCATTATCCGCATCAGGATCAATAAACCCATTTAATAAGTCTGTAAGCTTTAATTTTTCAATTTCTTCATCTTCATCTTCATCTTCCTCAGGCTGATTTATTACTAGGGCGTATGATGTAAGAAGTTTTTCAATTGTATTTGGATAAAAAGCTAAAGCATGAGTAACTTGATTTATGCCTTCTTCAATTCTCTTTGCAATACTGATTTCACCTTCTCTTGTTAGAAGATTTACAGTACCCATTTCCCGCATATACATTCTTACGGGATCAGTGGTTCTTCCAAATTCTTGATCAACTGTTGCAAGAGCTTGAGCTGCTTCTTCTGCTGCATCATCATCGGTTGATTGATTTTCACTAAGACTAAGAGAATCTTCGTCAGGCGGCTCCTCTTGAACGACTATACCCATTTCTGTAATCATGTTTATGATATCTTCAATTTGGTCAGAATCAACAATTCCCTCTGGCAAATGATCGTTAACTTCGGCATAAGTTAAATAGCCTTGCTCTTTTCCTTTTAAGATAAGCTCTTTAATTTTTGTTTGTTGGTCTTGGACTATTGTCATTACTAAAAAGGTATTAGTTAACTTTGTATAAATCGGGCAGGTATTATACCATATAAAATAAATATTACTTTAAATATTCTTTGATTTTTTATCAATTTCTCTAATTTCTCTATTTAGCTCTGCGGTTTTCAAAAGATTAGATGGATCAACCTCTTTAAGCTTATCTTTTAATAAATTTTTAATCGCAAGATAAATACAGGCATGAAACTCTTTATCAGGAAAATCATATTTTGGTATTGGCATCATACTTATTTTATTCAAAGAATTATAGATATTTTCATGTTCTCTAAAATTTTCAATAATTCTACCTATGTTTATATTTTTATTTTTTCTTATCAATTCTAGGATAGATTTTATTATATTGACACCAATATTATCTTTTAAATGATTGTCTCTAATCAATTTTTCATCAATAGAAATATTTGGATGATGCATAAGAATTAAAATAGCTTTTTGAAGAGGAGAAGAAGTTTTATATTTGTTTTGTTTTGTTTTTGAGTAACTATTTTCTTTAGTATCATTATATTTTGAGCCAATTTTTTCATTTAAACTTACAAGCAACATATTTTTTAAAATTTTTGCATTTAAATTTGCTAAAAGTAAATTTATTTTTTTTAGATATTGAGTTTTTCCTGTAGCAGTACTTAAATCAAATTCTTTTGAAAATCTACGATATATGAATTCTTCAATACTTATCTTATTTTTGATCTGTTGTTGCCATAATTTCTGCCCTCCTTTCTCTATAATGTTATCCGGGTCACTGTCTTTAGGAAGAAAAACAAAACTTATTACATCCCCATCCTTTATAACGGGCATAATATTTTCAACGCCCTGCCATGCTGCTTTTTCTCCTGCTTTATCGCCATCAAAGCAACATATAATCTCTTTAGTATAGTTAAAACATTGAGTTAGGTTTTCTTTTGAAACCGCAGTGCCTAAGGTTGCAACGACATTCTTTATTCCTGCTTGATAAAGCGAAATTACATCCATATAACCTTCTACTACAAATATATAGTCTTTTGATATTTTTTCTTGTTTAGCTAAATGTAAATTATATAAGATCTTTTTTTTACTAAATAGCTTTGTCTCGGGAGAATTCATATATTTAGCTTCAGTTCTCTCTTTATTTTCAATCAAAATTCTTCCACCGAAAGCAATAATTTTTCCGTTATGATCATTGATAGGGAACATAATTCTTCCTCTAAATTTATCATAGGAATTATTATTTTTTTTTACAATTAGTCCTGCATTTAAGAGATTTGATTCAGAGTAATTATTATTTAATTTTGTCTTAAGGCTATGAAAACTATCTTCTGAATAACCTAAATTAAATACTTTTGCCGTCTCACCTTTAATATTTCTATTTTTTAGATAAGAGATTGCTTGAGTTGATGCTTTTAGTTGGTCTATAAAAATTTTTTGACTATCTTTTAAGCAATTATAAATAATTTTTTGTGCTTCATATAATTTATTTGTTTCTTCATCTCGCGGAACCTCTACACCTAATGAGTTTGCAAGTTCTTCAATTGCTTCTAGAAAAGTTTTGTTTGTGTGCTCCATAATAAACCCTATAGAATTACCGTGAGCACCACAGCCAAAACAATGATAGAATTGTTTATTTTCGCTTACACTAAATGAAGATGTTTTTTCGTTATGAAATGGGCAATTAGACCAATAGTCGTTACCTTTTTTTTCGAGTTTTATATAGTTACCAATAATATCAATAATGTTTGCTCTTTCTAATAAGTTGTCGATAAAATTTTTTGGTATATTTTGTGCCATTTTAAGCAGCTACACTATCTTTTTTAAGAAGTTCTTCAACTTTTATAGATTTTGGTTTTACCATTAAGAATTTGTTAGCATAATTTTCGAAGTTATTTAATATTTCTTTACCCCAATTACTTTGTGTTTTTTTGCAGAAGTCTTCGATGGCAGTGACTAGGAAAGATTGTAATTCCTGGTAGTCACTAATCTTTAAAATTTCTACGAGTTCTGGATTATATTTATTTTTAAAATCACTATTTTCATCTAAGACCAGAGCAAATCCTCCAGACATACCTGCTCCAAAGTTAATTCCAGTTTTACCTAAGATTATAACGATACCGTTTGTCATATATTCGCAACCGTGATCACCAATACCTTCGACAATTGCTATAGCGCCAGAGTTCCTAACGGCAAATCTTTCTCCAGCAATTCCTGATGCGTAAAGTTTACCTCCTGTAGCCCCATAAAGGCATGTATTTCCTATTATCACAGAATTTTTACTTTCAAAGCCAGCCTCTTTTGGAGGATAAACAACTATTTCTCCCGAAGCCATTCCCTTGCCTACATAGTCATTAGCGTCACCTTCAAGGGTTAAATTCAAACCTCCTGCATTCCATACCCCAAAACTTTGTCCTGCAGTACCTTTAAAGAAAAGGTTAATTGGTTTTTCTGACATTCCATAATTACCATATAATTTTGCAATTAGACCTGATGTGCTTGCTCCAACAGATCTATCTGTGTTTTTGATTATATATTTGAAATTACCACCTAATCTATTTTCAATGTTATTAATAACATCTTGATCAATTTGTTTGGATAATTCTGCTTTATCCCATGGATTATTACTTTTGACTTCACAGAGGTGAGAGATATCTTTATCAACATTTGCATCAGATATTATTGGATCTAGTATTAAATTTTTTAATTTACCATCTTTCTTAGATTTAATTTTAAAAATTTCAGTTTTTCCAATTATATCTGATAGTTTTTTATAACCAAGGTTTGCTAAAATTATTCTTGTTTCTTGTGCAATGAATTTAAAATAATTCATAACCATTTCGTCTTTACCAATAAAATGATATTTTCTTAAAATAGTATTTTGAGTAGCTACACCAGTTGCGCAATTATTTAAATGACAAATTCTTAAATATTTACATCCCATTGCAATCATTGGTCCTGTTCCAAAACCGAAGCTTTCAGCTCCCAATATTGCTGCTTTTATAACATCTAAACC
>JAYOZO010000003.1:33594-66865 GCA_038154165.1 Thiothrix sp. | reverse complement strand
TTTTATGCTTGATAGAGGACTTGCACCTGTTCCTCCATCATAACCAGATATAGTAATAAGGTCAGCGTAAGCTTTTGTAACGCCAGCTGCAATTGTTCCAACGCCTGCTTCAGCCACTAACTTAACAGACACTAATGCTGTAGGGTTGACCTGTTTGAGATCAAAAATGAGTTGCGCTAAATCCTCAATAGAGTATATATCGTGATGTGGTGGCGGTGAAATTAGCGTGACTCCTGGATTTGAGTATCTTAATTTTGCGATCAACTTATCTACTTTATCACTTGGGAGTTGCCCACCTTCTCCTGGCTTTGCTCCCTGTGCGATCTTAATTTGGATAACTTCTGCGTTAACTAAGTAATGCGGAGTTACTCCGAATCTTCCAGATGCAACTTGTTTAATTTTAGAATTCTTGTCAGTTTTAAACCTTTTTTCATCTTCTCCGCCCTCTCCAGAGTTTGATCTTCCTCCCATTTTATTCATGGCTTGAGCTAATGTTTCATGGGCATCAGGTGAAAGCGCACCAAGAGACATACCAGCTGAATCAAATTTTAATAAAATATCTTCTAAAGGCTCAACTTCATCAAGTGGGATAGGTTTTTTGGAGCTTTTTAAATCTAATAAATCCCTAATTACCATTGCTTCTCTATTGTTTACGATATTACTATATTTTTCATAATCAGAATATTTCCCACTTTTGACAGCTTCTTGAAGTGTTTTTACTACATCAGGATTATAAGCATGAAATTCCTCCCCATGAACATATTTGAGGAGTCCGCCTTGTTTAATTCCCTTTCTTACGCTCCAAGTATTTCTTGCTAAAAGTTCTTGATCCTTTTGAAGGTCATTAAAAGTTGCACCTGACAATCTATTTGTTGTGTCGCAAAAACATAAATCTACAACTTCCTGGTTTAATCCTATGCATTCAAATAATTGTGAGCCTCTATAACTAGCTATTGTTGAAATTCCCATTTTTGATAAAATTTTAAGTAAACCTTTATTTATTCCAAGTCTATAATTTCTTGTTGCCATAAAAAATTCGGCATTATTATTAGATTTATTAATAATCATGCTATTGAGTGATTGATAAGCTAAGTAAGGATATATGGCTGTAGCACCATAACCAATTAAAGCAGCACAATGGTGAGAGTCTCTAGCTGTAGCTGTTTCCACAATTATATTTACTTTTGTTCTTAAGCCTTTTTTTATTAACTCGTGATGAACTGCACCAGTTGCAAGTAAAGCATGAATTGGAATTTTTCCTTTTTTAATATTTTTATCTGAAAGTATAAGAAAAACTTTTTTATTTTTTGCAGACTCAATCGCTCTTATTGTTAAGTTTTTTATAGCTTCTTCAAGAGGTATTTCAATGGAAAAATTTAAATCCAAAATTTCATAAGTAAATTTTTTATTTTTCAATTCCTGTAATTGTTTAAATTTTCTAAAAGAGAGAATTGGAGATTCAATAGTTAATCTGTGCGCATGCTCAGATCCTTCCTCAAAGACATTTAAGTCAGGACCAAGGAATGTTTCTAATGACATGACATTGCTTTCTCTTATTGGATCAATTGGAGGATTAGTCACTTGAGCAAATTGTTGCCTAAAATAATCATATAAAGACCTTATTTCCTTAGATAGAATAGGGAATGGAGTATCGTCACCCATAGAGCCAATAGCTTCTTGACTAAGCTTTGATAATGGCTTCAGTATTTGATCTTTTTCTTCATACGAGACATTAAACATTTTTTCATATTGTTTAATTTTATTCTCATCAAAGAATTCTATTTCTGGAAACTTATCGGGAATTATTCTTCTCATAGTTTCAGCACCAGAATCCATCCATTCTTTATAAGGGCATCTATTTTTTAAAATATCATCTATGTCATTAGAATATAAAATCTTATTTTCTTCTGTGTCTACAGCAATTATTTGACCAGGACCAAGCTTACCTTTTTCAATAACGTTCTTTTCATCATAATCATAGACTCCTGTTTCAGAAGCCACGGTAATATGTCTATCCTTAGTAACTATATATCTTGCTGGTCTTAACCCATTTCTGTCGGTTACACAAGCAGCATATCTTCCATCGGTTAGAACAATACCAGCTGGTCCATCCCAAGATTCCATATGTTTGGCATTATATTCATAAAAAGCTTTCAAATCTTGATCGCTTTCTGGGATACTTTTCCACGCAGGTGGTATAAGAAGCTTGATTGCCTTGAATAGGTTTACACCTCCAATTGTCAACAGCTCAAGCATGTTATCTAAGCTTTTTGAATCAGAACCTTTCATTGAAACTAGAGGCTTCAGCTCTTGAAGTTCAGGAATTTTTGGAGTTTTGAATATGCTAGATCTCGCTTGAGACCAATTTCTGTTAGCTCTAATTGTATTTATTTCTCCATTATGGGCCAGCATTCTAAACGGCTGAGCTAAACTCCATTGAGGTGTAGTATTTGTTGAGAATCTTTGATGGAAAATGCAAAGCGAAGTCTCAAGATTTTTATTTGATAAGTCGCTATAAAACTTTGCTAAATGTTTTGGCATGACCATACCTTTGTATAAAATAACTTTGGACGAAAAACTTGAAATATAAAATGAATCATCTTTAGAATTTGATACAAGTATCTCAATCTTTCTTCTAACAACAAGCAATCTAGATTCGATGTTTGCTATGTCAATCTTTTCTGTTGGATTTATAAATGCTTGTCTAATGTAAGGAAGAGATCTTAGAGCATCTGTACCACAAATTTTTTCGTTAACAGGTACGTCTCTCCAGCCAGCTAAAATGAAATGATTTTCATTGAGAACTTTTTCAATAATTTTTATTGAAGCATCACGTTTCTTTTTGTCTGGATTAAGAAAAAACATCCCTATAGCAAAATTTTTTGCTAAATTTAATTTTTCTTCATTTGCAAGTGATCTAAAAAAATATTCTGGAATCTTGAATAATATGCCGCAGCCATCTCCAGAATTTCCATCGGCGCCTACAGCTCCTCTGTGGGCAAGTCTTTCAAGTGCAGTGATGGCAGTATCTAAAAGCCAATGACTAGGCTTGTTATCAATATTAGCAATCAAGCCAAATCCACAACTATCTTTCTCAAAGTCTTTATTGTATAAACCAGTTATTTTGTCTTTGTTAATTGTCATACTCTAAAATATTAATTTCACTAGAGTTTAATGATAGATCACCAAACTCTAGGTTAAAAGTTTGGTGCGTTCCTTCAGCGTTTAAACCTACTTCCGTCCTAAAAAGGATGAACGTATTAATAGTATAGAACTTGACGTCTATTCATTCAATGTAATTATCTACTATTTATATTTCGAACAGGTAAACGCTATTTAAACAACCTCTGGTGCTCTTGTTGAGCAAATCTATCAGTCATACCAGCAATATAATCGCATATAACTCTCTCTTTGTGCCCCAAATTAATTTTATCAATATTGTGAGCGCAATATTCTTTTGAAATTAGATTTAGATCATTGTTATATGCTAGAAATAGGTCCCTAATAATAACATTAGCTTGATTGGTCATGACCATAACGTCTGGGTGCATATAAAGGTTTTTATATAAAAATTTTTTCAGCTCAATATTTAATTTTTTTATTTCATCAGAAAAACAAATAAGAGTTTTTTTACAATTTCTAACATCTTCACTCGTAGAAATATTTTCTTTTTTGATTTGTTCCTTGGAATTTTTTATTAGATCACTTACTAACATATTTATTATCATTCTAACAGTTTCAGAAATAATTTTTGACTTTGATAATTTTGGATATTTTGTTAACACTTCAGTCATTTGATCATAGAAAATTGGCAAATCTTCGAGCTGTTCTATAAATATTTTTTTTGCTTTTATTCCATCTTGAATATCATGATTATTATAAGCAATTTCATCGCATATATTTGTCAACTGAGCTTCAAGCGATGGATTCTTTTTTTCAATAAATCTATCCCCAACAGATCCTAATTTTTTTGCAAGAGACAAACTACATCTCTTCAATATTCCTTCCCTAGTTTCAAAGCATAGATTTATGCCTGGAAAGTTTGCATATTGATTTTCTAATTTATCAATTATTCTTAGAGATTGAATATTATGTTCAAAACCACCAAATTCTTTCATACACTTATTTAATATATCTTGTCCAGCATGGCCAAATGGTGTGTGCCCTAAATCATGTGCTAATGATATTGCTTCAGTTAAGTCCTCATTTATTTTTAATGCCCTTGCTACAGCTCTTGATATTTGGGCAACTTCTATACTATGAGTAAGTCTAGTTCTATACATATCGCCCTCATGATTTACAAAAACTTGTGTTTTATATTCAAGTCTCCTAAAAGCTGTAGAATGAATTATTCTTTCGCGATCTCTTTGAAATTCTGACCTTAAATTAGGTGGATTTTCATTATATACACGACCTAAGCTCTCTGAAGATTTTAAGGCATAAGAAGCAAGATGATTTTCAATTTCATTGGGCATGATTTTTTAATGCTTTCATAACCATAGATTTTGTAATCTCATTAGTCGTGTATGCACTTCCAATATTTTTAGGAAGGATAAAAACAATTTTATTGTTTTTGACTTTTTTATCTAATAACATTGTTTTATAAAGTTTTTCTAAATTAATATTTTTAGGTAATTTTATAGGTAATTTAAATATTTTTAAAATTTTTTTGATTTCCTCATACTCTGCATTTTTCATTGTTTCTCTTTGCACTGAAATATCAGCTGCTATGAGGAAGCCACAGGCAATTGCTTCGCCATGTAGCCATTTTCCATAGCCAAGATTATTTTCGATGGCGTGTCCAAAAGTGTGTCCCAAGTTTAACAATGCGCGAACATTTTTTTCTTTTTCATCTTGAGCAACTATATTTGCTTTGATTTGGCAAGATTTTTCAATAATTTTTATTATACTTTCGTTATTTAAATTTTTAATATTTTCATGTTCTTTTAATATCCATTTTAAAAATATTTTATCTTTGATAATTCCGTATTTTATTACTTCAGCCATGCCAGCTCTAAATTGTCTTTTAGGTAAGGTTTTTAAAATTTCTGTATCTGCTATGACTGCACTTGGCTGATGAAAAGAACCAATCATATTTTTGCCTAGAGCATGGTTAATACCTGTTTTCCCTCCAACAGATGAGTCGACCATTGCAAGTAAAGTAGTTGGTATTTGTATAAACTCAATACCCCGTTGATAAGTTGAAGCAGCAAATCCAGTGATATCACCGATAACCCCACCACCAAAAGCAATTAAAGCGCTATCTCTAGAAAAATTGTTTTTTAGTAAATAGTCATGAATTTTTGTAATACTTTTTTGATTTTTATATTTTTCGCCATCCGGCAAAATTATATTTTCTTTTTTCAATATATTTTTTTTTAAACTCTTAAAGTGTAAAGCTTTAATTTTTTTGTTTGTTATAAGAGCAATCTTTTTTTCTTTAATAGCAAGATATAGTTTTTTATTTGATACAATATTTTTCCCAATAAAAATAGGGTATGAGTTTTCTTTTAGGTTAACAATTATTTTTTTCATATTTTTGGATAATAATTTTTGATATTTTTACTGTATCATAGTTGTCAGTATTTATTTTAGTATTTGCTATTTCTTTATAATATATTTCTCTTTCTTTAATTAAACTAGTGATTTTTTCCTTAGCATTTACATTACTTATTAAAGGTCTATTTTTATCATTTTCAGTTCGATAGACTAATTCTTTGATGCTTGCTATCAAATAAACTACAAATCCCATTTTTTCAATTATTTTGCGATTTTGTTCCAGTAATATTATACCGCCACCAGTGCCAATAACTGTTTTTTTACACGATGAAATTTCTTGTAATATTTTAGATTCTCTTTTTCTAAATCCTTGTTCGCCCTCATGCTCAAATATTGTGCTTATATTTACGCCCGTTTTTTCTTCAATTAACTGATCAGTGTCAATGAAATTAAATTTCATCATTTTTGATAATTTTTTGCCAATAGAGCTCTTTCCAGAGCCCATTGGGCCGATTAAAATTATATTGTTCATATGTTTAGACAAGATATATTTTGTTTTTATAGTATTATATAGATATTAACAAGAAACTTTAATTGCTACCAACAAGTATGAGTATATTTCTTAAAAGATTTTTAAAACCAACCTATTATATAATTGGTTTAATTGTTGCGTCACTCTTAACAATTTATATTATTTTAGCTAGTAGTTTGCCCTCAGTTGAGGAAATACTTGATATTAAGATGCAAATACCAATGCGAGTATATACTCAAGATAAGAAATTGATAGCTGTTTACGGTGAAAAAAAAAGAATCCCGGTCACTTTTGAAGAAATACCAAATGATTTAAAAAATGCGTTTGTCGCGGCGGAGGATAATAGATTTTATTATCATAGTGGTGTTGATTATTTGGGTTTATTGAGAGCATTTAAAAGTCTCATAACTTCAGGAAAAATTACTCAAGGTGGAAGCACAATTACGATGCAGGTTGCTAGAAACTTTTATTTAACAAAAGAAAAAAAAATTATTCGTAAGTTAAGAGAAATTCTTCTTGCTTATAAAATGGAGAGGAATTTAAGTAAAGAAAGAATTTTTGAGCTTTATATGAATAAAATTTATCTTGGTAATAGATCATATGGAGTCGCAGCTGCTTCACAAGTATATTATGGAAAAAGATTAGAAGATTTAACCCTAGCTCAAATGGCAATGATTGCCGGCTTGCCAAAAGCCCCTTCAAAATATAATCCAATTTCTAATGAAAAGAGAGCTCTTCAAAGAAGAGATTACGTGTTAAGAAGAATGTTAGAAAACAATTTTATATCAAAAGAAGATTATGAAATTGCTTATCTTGCTCCCATATCTGCTAAGTTAAATACTGCGAGTATAGAATTGACAGCACCATACGTAGCTGAAATGGCAAGAGCGCAAATGGAAGAGAGATTTGGCAACGATGCTTACATCTTAGGTTATGATGTCTTCACAACTATAGATAGTAAATTACAAGAGGCAGCTAAACAATCTTTAAGAAAAAATATTGAAAAATATGATGTTCGCCACGGTTATAGAGGCCCTGAAGGAAAGATAGATTATGATAAATTATTAAATTCTAATCTTGAATATGATTTAGAAATTTCAAAAAATAATATTTCTAAATTCTTAAATAGTTTTTATGATATTAATGATAATGTACCAGCAGTTGTTTTAAATGTGGATGAGTACTCAATAAAAGTATATTCAAAATATAATAAAATAATAGATATTCATATAGATGATATTTTGATAAAAAATCAGTATTTCGATGTTAATTATAGTAAAAAAATTAAGAATTTTTATTCTGTTTTATCAATTGGGGATTTAGTAAGAATAAAGAAAGTTAATAACAAATGGAAATTATCTCAGGTACCTAATGTAAATGGGGCTTTAGTTTCAATTGATTCTAATAGTGGTGCAATCTCTGCTTTATCTGGGGGGTATGATTTTAGAATAAGTAAATTTAATAGAGTTACCCAAGCAAAAAGACAGCCAGGCTCTAGTTTCAAACCATTTATTTACTCAGCTGCATTGAACAAAGGATATACTCCCGCCTCTATAATAAACGATGCGCCAAAAGTATTTAAGGAAAATACAGTTAGCGGAGCTTGGAGGCCGAAAAATTATAGTGGAAAATTTTATGGTTTTACTAGACTACGTTATGGATTAGCAAAATCTATAAATATGATCTCAATAAGATTATTAGACAGTATTGGAATAAATTATACTTTAAATTATGCAAAAAACTTTGCTTTGCCTACTGAAAAATTTCCAAATGACTTAACTTTAGCTTTAGGTAGTGGGGAAGTTACTCCTCTAGAGCTAGCTCAATCTTATGCTTATTTTTCAAATGGTGGTTATGGAATTCAGCCCTATTTAATTGAGCAAGTAAGGAAAAGAAATAATGAAATTATTTATGTTGAAAATCCTATAAGAGTATGTGGTAATCCTTGCGACTATGTTAGTTTAGATACCTTGCAATTTCCGTCTGCTAAATCTGTTGAAGAAGTTCAAGAGTTAAGAAAAATAGCTGGTTTACCAAGATTTTCGACCCAAACACTAGATCCAAGGAATGTATATCAGATGGTAAGCATGATGAAAGACGTAGTTAAATACGGAACAGCTAAGAAAGCGAAAGTTCTCAAAAGGAGTGACATTGCAGGGAAAACAGGAACCACGAACGATCAAAAAGATGCTTGGTTTAGTGGGTTTAATAGAGATATTGTTGTAGTAAGTTTTTTAGGTTTTGATGATCATTCCTCGCTTGGAAAAAAAGAATTTGGGAGCACTGCAGCTCTACCAATGTGGATCGATTATATGAAAGTTGCATTGAAAGGAAAGCCTATTGCAAATTTAGATGAACCAGATGGTTTAGTAAGCGTTAAAATTGATAGTAAAAGTGGTTTATTAGCTTCTCCTGATTCAAAAAACTCCATAGTTGAAGTTTTTAGAAAAGAAAATGTTCCTAAAACTTTTAGTAAAGATAATAAATTGCTAAATAAAAATGAGGAAGAGATTGAAATAGAAAAGTTATTTTAATTTTGATGATATCTTTTGCTATATTTTTTTACATGGTTTATCAATATTTCTAAATTATTAGGGTTTACATATTGATCAATTCCGTGCCCTAGATTGAAAATATGTTTATGGCCAAAACCATATGAATCCATAACTTTGCTCGCTGCATTTTTAATGGATTCTTTTGTGCCGTGAAGGGCACATGGATCTAAATTTCCTTGTAAGCATATATTTTCTCCAACAGTTTTACGTGCTAATGATAATTCAACTGTCCAATCTAAACCAATTGCATCACAACCAGAATTTGTAATTTGTTTTAACCAATTATTACCACCTTTAGTAAAAATTATAACGGGTGTTTTTTTTGTTAATTTATTTTTTCTTAATTTTTCTATTATCTTTTTCATTGGGTTAAGAGAAAAATTTATATAATTTTCGGTATTAAGTAATCCTCCCCAAGAATCAAAAATCATTAATATATCAGCTCCTGCTTTCACCTGCATTATTAGATAGTTAGAAATAGCATTAACTAATTTTTGGTTTAATGTTTGTAACATTTTTTTATCATTATAGATTATTGATCTAATTTTTCTAAACTCTTTTGTTGCTGAACCTTCAATCATATAGGTTGATAGTGTCCATGGGCTTCCTGAAAATCCTATAAGAGGAATTTCGTTATTTAATTTTTTTTTGGTTTCAATAATAGCTTCATAAACATAAGTTAATTTTGTATCTATATCATTATCATCAAGATTTTGAACATTAGAGAGGTCATCAATAGGATTGTCAAAGTACGGTCCTCGATTATCTTCAAATTTTAACTCTAGTCCCATTGCATCAGGAATAGTAAGGATGTCGGAAAATATTATGGCCGCATCCAGATTAAATCTTTGAATTGGTTGTAAAGTAACCTCGGACGCAAGATCGGGAGATTTACATAGATTTATAAAGCTGCCTGCTTTTTTTCTGGTTTTTTTATATTCAGGTAGATATCTTCCAGCTTGACGCATAATCCACACAGGAGTTCTATCAACTGGAGTACCATTTAATACGTCTAACATTCTTGTATTTTTTATTTGGCTCATTGGTTTATATCTCTAAATAATCAAGAATACTTTCTGCAGCTTCTCTCCCTTCGAAAACCGCAGTGACTACTAAATCGGAACCTCTTGTCATATCACCGCCCCCAAAAACTTTTTTATTTGTTGTTTGATAATTATAATCATTATCTATTTTTAATAATCCATTATCATTAACATTAATATTATATTTTTTAAACCAATCAGCTGGGCTTGGTTGAAACCCAAAAGCAATAATAACTTCATCAGCTGGCACAATTTTTTCAGAATTTTTCAATATTATCGGTTTTCTTCTGCCCATTGCATCAGCAGGGCCTAATTTTGTTTTTGCAACTTTCACTCCTTCCACTTTTGTATCTCCAATAATTTCTATAGGTTGATAATTAAAAAGAAATTGAACCCCTTCTTCTTTCGCGTTTTTAACTTCTTTTTTTGATCCAGGCATATTTTGTTCATCTCTTCGGTATATGCAGGTAACACTTTTTGCTCCTTGCCTAATTGATGTTCTATTGCAGTCCATTGCTGTATCTCCTCCACCAAGGATGACAACTTTTTTTTTCTTCATTGAAATAAAATCAGTAGAAATTTTTAATTCATGATTGATATTTGAAATTAAGAATGGTAAGGCTTCGTGAACATTTTTAAGATTCTCGCCTTTAAAGTTTCCTTTCATTGGTTTATAGGTACCCATTCCTAAAAAAACAGCATCGTGATTATCGTAAATTTCTTGAAAGTCTATATCTTTGCCAACCTCGGTATTTAATATAAATTCAACTCCCATTCCCTCTAAAATTTCTTTTCTTTTTTCAACAACATTTTTATCAAGCTTAAAAGGAGGAATACCAAAAGTTAAAAGTCCACCTATTCTGGAATATTTATCAAATATTTTTGCTTTAACACCATTTCTTGTAAGTATGTCTGCACAGGCTAGTCCAGCCGGTCCAGCACCAATAATAGCAACAGTTTTATCAGTTTTAATAACGTTTGACATATCTGGTTTCCACCCTAATTTAAAGGCTTCATCAGTTATATATTTTTCTATGGATCCAATCGTTACAGCGCCAAAACCATCTTCAAGAGTACAAGCTCCTTCACAAAGTCTGTCTTGTGGGCAAATTCTTCCACATATTTCTGGTAAAGAATTTTTTTTATGAGACATTTCTGCAGCCTCAATAATTTTTCCCTCATTAATAAGATTTAACCAGGTAGGTATGTAATTATGAACAGGGCACTTCCATTCACAATATGGATTTCCACAATTTAAACATCTGCCGGCTTGTTCAGATGCTTTTTCTGCTGCAAAATTTGAGTAAATTTCTTTATAGTTATAAATGCGTATTTCCGCCTGTTCTACAGGCGGGTCTTCTCTTTGTATATCTAAAAACTGCATAGGCTCTTTCATATGCACATTATTACATAAAAACTATGAATGCTGATACTTTGATATTATTTATATTTTAAAATTAAGATAGTTTTTCTTTAACAAATTTACTAGCAAAGGCCATGTCTGCGCGATTATTTGAGCGTTTTTTTAATTCACTCATCACTTGACCTATTTCACTGATTTGACTGATTGAATTCTCTTTCATAATATCTTCAATCATTTTTTGAATTTCTTCTAAAGGCATTTCTTCTGGCAAGTACTCTTTGAAAACTGATAATTCATATTCTTCCTGTTCTACTAAATCTTTTCTATTGGCTTCATTATAGTGAGCAAGAGATTCCTTACTTTTTTTTGATAATTTTTTTAGTATTTCAAAAATATTTTCGTTAGTTAATTCTTGTCTAGTTTCCACTTCTTTATCAAGTATTGCTGAAAGGATTAATTTAATAGCACCAAGACGTTTTTTGTCTCCACATTTCATAGAAGATTTTTTATCTTCAGTAATTTTATTTTTTAATGAGAAATTATTAGATTCTGTATTAGACATTTAAAATTAATATAATTTAATTCGTCTTCCAGTTGCAGTTCTATTTGTTCTTTTGTGAACCCTTTTAACAGCTGCAGCTGCTTTTCTTTTTCTGACAGATGTAGGTTTTTCGTAGAATTCTCTTTTTCTAATTTCTGTTAAAACACCAGCTTTTTCGCAAGCGCGTCTAAATCTTCTGATTGCTATGTCAAATGGCTCGTTTTCTTTTACTTTAATACTTGGCATAATTTACCTTAAATAATTTAGTTGTGTGATTATACAGATCTATGGATAAAAATCAAAAAAAATACGTGGGCATATCATGTTAGTTCTTGGCATAGAAACATCTTGCGATGAAACTGGTTTGGCAATATATGATTCTAAAAAAGGCTTAATTGCTGATGAAATCTTTAGTCAAATTGATATGCATAAGGAATATGGTGGAGTTGTTCCTGAGCTTGCCTCGCGAGATCACGCAGATAGGATATTGCCATTATTAAAAAAGATTTTAAGAGATTCAGGTAAAGAATTAAATGATATTGATTTGATTGCATATACAGCGGGGCCAGGTCTCAAAGGGTGTTTACTTGTTGGGTCTACTTTTGCAAGATCTTTAGCATACATTATAGATAAACCTGTTATTTCCATCAATCATATAGAAGCTCATTTGCTTGCTCCAATTATGGAATATTCAGATTTATCTTTTCCATTTTTCGGCCTATTAATTTCTGGTGGGCATACTATGATTGTTGATGCTAAAGATATTGGAATGTATGAAATTATGGGAGAAACATTAGATGATGCGGTTGGTGAAGCATTCGATAAAACCGCAAAACTAATAGGACTTGATTATCCAGGAGGACCATTAATTGAAAAGTTAGCAAAGGAAGGTAAGGGTGGAAGTTATAAATTTCCTCGTCCAATTTTAAATCAACCTAATTGTGATTTTAGTTTTAGTGGTTTAAAAACCCATATAATGTTGACTTGGAAATCATCTGAAAAAACAGATCAAGTAAGGAAAGACATTGCTTTAGAATTACAAAATTCAGTATGTGATTGCTTAGTTGGAAAACTTAAGCGCGCACATCAAGAAAAAGGTTATTCGTCTATTGTTATTTCAGGCGGAGTAAGCGCTAATCAATTTATTAGAGATAAGATTGATAATTTCGCAGACTCAATTAATGCAAAAGCTTTTTATCCAACTAAAAAATTTTGTACAGATAATGGTGCAATGATAGCCTATGCAGGTTATAAAAAATATGAGGCCGGGCAAATATATGATTTACAAGGTGAAGTAAAACCAAGATGGCCGCTAGATCAACTATAGCAAATAATGAATAAAAAAAATTTTATAAATATATTAAGAAATTTTATAGATGCTTTAGATTATGAAATAGAAGCAGTTAAATCAGCGCCTCAATCACAACCATTCACGATAACAGACGGTATATGTAAAGAAGCATTAAGTAAAACATATTTTTTTAGAAATCCAAGTTCTCTCGAGTTTAGACAAGATGAACAAGTTACAATCTCGATAAACAAAGAGAGCTATCAAGGGCAAATTAAGGATTGTAACGAAACAAGTTTATTTGTTGCAATAAATACGGAAAATGCAAACAAAATTCCAGAAAAAATTAAAATTGCATATATAAAATCTGACTCATCATTTTTACTAATATCATTAAGGGATACATATAAAAATATTGAAAAAAAACTTATAGAAAATAAATTTACAGAACCTATTATTCTAAACTTTGATATTAATAAGGCATTAAAAGCTATTGGGCAAGTTGGTAATAATATAAAGGATAATGAAGAAAAAAATAAGAAAAAAGAAAAAGAAAATACTAAAGAATCCAAATTTATAAATTTTTTATATCAAAAAGGTTTTATTAGAAAAAATCCCACAAAAATAAAAAAAAGAACAGAAGAGATTGAGAACAAATATAAAGAAACGTTGCTAGAGAAAGAGCGTCTAAAAGAATACTTGAGCAAAAATTTGTCCAATGAAATTGAATTAAAGTTAAATGAAGAGCAAAAAGAATTTATAAATTTTTCCATAAAAGAAGATTTAGTGTATTTGTGGGGCCCTCCAGGAACGGGAAAGTCTTATACAATTGCTGCATTAACTAAATTATTTTTTCAAGAAAAAAAGAAAATCCTCATAATTTCAAACACAAATAATGCAGTAGATTTATTATTAAAAACTATATGTGAATTTGTACAAGATAGTGAGGAATTCAAAAAAGGATATATCATAAAAGATGGCGAAATATTTAATGACGATTTAGAAGATAAATTCGGAGAGTATGTTAATAAGAACAAAATCGAGGAAAAAATTAGAAAAAGTTTTCTTTATAAGTTAGATCCTTTATTCACTACAGAAAGAGAGTTAGAGAAAAATTTGGGTAATTTGAGAAGTGAGATTAATGAAAAAGAAAACATATGTTCTCAGATAAAAATTCAAAAACACCTTTTCTCATCTAATCGTTTTAAATGCTATGACCCGTTATTTTTTCAAGAATTGTGTTTAAAAGAGAAAACTATACAAAAACTAATTTCTAGTAAAAAGTTTCAAATTAATAAGATCAAGGAAGAGCAAGATCAAAATTCTATTAAAATTAATGATATAAAAAAATCTATAGAAAAAGCAGTTAAAGATTGGAGATCAAATATATGTATTACTGCAACCACAGCAAGCTCAAGAGTGCTGAAACACACAGATGAAGTAAAGAATTTTTATGATATTGTTATAATTGATGAAGCCTCAATGGTTCCTTTGCCATATATTTTTTTCTTCTCGGGTTTATCAAAAGACAAAGTTATTATTGCAGGGGATTTTTTGCAAATTATGCCAATTATGGCGACAAAAAAAACAAATAAACTTTATAAGTTCGTTTATGAATGGTTTGCAAAAGATATTTTTCGCAAGGCAAAAATTGTTCGTAGCTTAAAAGAAAAGCAAGAACCTTATAATTTAAAAATATTTAAAATACAATATAGAATGCAAGATAAAATATGTGATGTGATAAATAATTTTTACGGAAATAGATTAGAGACATCGCGGGATATTAAAAAAGAAGACGAGTCAATTATTTTTGTTGACACTAGCATTTTAAATCCATTGTGCGAAAAGAAAAGTATTCATAGTTATTCTAAATTTAATTATTTGCATGCTCTTGCAATAGTTAATTATATTGATTTTTTGAAAAGAAGTGATAATGAGAAATTTGAAAATAATAGCTATTTAGGGGTAATAACTCCTTACAATGCTCAAGTAAAGCTAATAGAGGGGTTATTAAAAGATAGGGGTATTGAAACAGTAAAAGTTGGGACTATAAATAAATTTCAAGGTGATGAAAGAGATATAATAATCTTTGATACAATGGAATCACCATCAGGATTTAACCAGAAAAATTCAGTTTTTGTTGATCCATTTAGAACAAATAAGTTAAATGTAGCCTTATCTAGAGCAAAAAATAAAATTATAGTTTTTGCAAATCATTCTTGGTTTAGAAAAAATGTAATTTATGCAAAAAATAAACTTGGCTTATATGAATTACGAAATCAAGTTAGAAGTGTGTACGACGATCTTTACGAGAAATCCATAAAAAAAAATATAAGTGATTTCTTTCTAACTTCAAAAAATCTTATCCCAAAAATGCATCCGACATCAATTACAAAAGATGATATTTCATTAAAAATTTATTATGAAAGAGAAATAGACACTTTAAGGAAACGTCTTAAAAAAACTGAAAAGGAGCAAAAAGAAATAGAAAAAAATAAAAAGAGTGAAAAAACTGATAAAAAACAAGAAGAAATAGTAAATTTAGAAATAAATTCGGCAAATCTTGAGAGGCAAAATAAATTATTAAAACAACAAATAGAATTTTTTGAAAATGATTATGAGAATAAAAAAAATAGAGAATTAGATTGGGAGTATCTTCTTGGCAAAGAAAATATAATTTCTAGATTAAAAGAAGATATTGAAGCTGCAAAGGAGTCAATCCTTATTTATGCGTCGTTTTATACAGAAAATATGGTTGATTACTGGGCACCAATTTTAGAAAAGAAGATTAAAGAAGGAGTTAAGATTAAATGTTTTGCTAGAAAGCCATCGAGTAGATCTACTGAAAAATATATTAATATTAAAAAGTTAATAGACATCGGTGTTATTTTAGACTTTGAAGAAGGTCAGCACATTAAGGATGTTCATATAGATTTTAAGATTTTATATACAGGTTCTGCTAATATTTTATCTATTACTGAAAAATCTATAGAAAATTTTCGCAGGATAACGAATAAGAGCAATATTAAGCAAAAAATACTTTTACCTTATTCAAGCAGGAAATCACCTGAGATGCTATTATCAAAACAATATAGACTCTGTGGCAAATGTAAAAGCGATACTTACCTAAGCGACAAGAGGCAGTTAATATGTATGAATCCAAATTGTAAACGTAAACAGTAAATATATGTTAATCAATCAAGATTTCACAAAGCGTATTGCTATTAATTCAAAAAATGAAATATGGCATAAATCACCATCTGATGGCGTTGAGCGTTTGTATCTTGAAAGAAATGATGGTGGAGAGTCTGCTATTGCTACATCAATAGTTCGTTTCGCTCCAGGTAGTAAATTTGATGAGCATGTGCATGATGGTGGCGAAGAATTTATTGTTTTAGAGGGAATTTTTTCTGATGAGTTTGGATCTTACCCAAAAGGTACTTATATAAGAAATCCAATGGGCTCATCTCATAATCCTTATAGTGATTCTGGTTGCGTTATATTTGTAAAGCTTCGGCAATTTCAGGATGGTGATCAAGAACAAGTTAAAATTAATACAAATAAAGAACCTTGGCTCCCAGGTCTTGTTGATGGTTTATCGGTAATGCCTTTACACCACTTCAATACTGAACATGCAGCATTAGTTAAATGGGCTCCAAATACAATATTTAATACTCATCAGCACTGGGGTGGCGAAGAGATTTTAGTTTTAGAAGGTGTGTTTCGCGATGAGTTTGGTACCTACCCTAAAGGCTCATGGTTGAGAAGTCCTCATTTAAGCCAGCATACGCCTTTTACAAAAGAAGAAGGTGCGCTAATTTTTGTGAAAACAGGACACTTAAATTAATTGACATAAATCAATATTTACAGTACTTTTAGATTATGTACGAAATCAAAAATAAATCTGTAAAACGTGGTGGCAAAAGATTAGGTGCTGGGCGCAAGAGTCTTTATGGTGTGCCTACTAAAGCAATTCGTGTTCCAGAGAATATGGTTGCAGAAGTAAGAGATTTTATAGACTCACAAAATACAGCTGAATATGAATTACCATTATTTGCTTCAAAAGTAGCTGCTGGCTTTCCTTCGCCAGCTGATGATTTTATGGATACCAAACTTGATTTAAATAGCCATTTAATTAAAACACCAAGTGCTACATTTTTTGTCCGTGTCTCAGGTGAATCAATGATTAATGCAGGTATTCATGATGGTGATTTATTAGTAGTAGACCGTAGTCTTGAACCACAGGTTGGTAAGATTGTAATTGCTGCAATTCAACATGAACTTACTGTTAAGCGTTATGCGAAAATAAACGGTAAAGTTTATTTAGCGCCAGAAAATGATGCGTATGAACCAATTTTAGTGAGTGAAGAAGATGAAGTTCATATTTGGGGTGTAGTTACTAATGTCATTCATGCGGTATAACGCATGCCTTCGCTTAAGCCAGATCCTGTTTACGCCCTAGTTGACTGCAATAACTTTTATTGTTCTTGTGAGCGAGTTTTCAATCCAGCTTTGGAAAAAAAACCTATTGCTGTTTTATCTAATAATGATGGTTGTATTGTAGCGCGTTCTAATGAAATTAAAGAATTAGGAATTCCTATGGGCGCTCCTATGTTTCAATATAAAAAATTATTAGAGCAAAAAAAAGCTATTATTTTATCATCGAATTATCAGTTGTACGGCGACATGTCGCAGCGTGTTATGGAAACATTACGTCAATTTACTCCTGCCATGGAAGTCTACTCTATTGATGAAGCATTCTTACGTTTAGAAGAATTTAGACGATTAGACTTAATGAAATATTGTTTAGATATTCGTAAAACAGTAAAGCAATGGACAGGTATCCCTGTTTCAATTGGCATTGCCCCTAATAAAACGTTAGCTAAAGTTGCTAATCACGTTGCAAAAAAAAATACGGATATAGGTGTATTTAATATTTGTAAAAGGCAAACACAAAATGAGATTTTAGCTAATTTTCCTGTTAGTGATATTTGGGGGATAGGAAGACAGCTAGCAAAACGTTTAAATGAAATGGGTATTAATACCGCTTTAAAATTAAGGGATGTTGATATTGTATGGGCACGGAAACATTTTACTATAGTTGGAGAACGTTTGGTTCGAGAGCTTAGGGGTTTAAGTTGTTTAGACTTAGAAGAAGTGACAGCAAAAAAAAATATTACTTCATCAAAATCATTTGGCAAACTAGTAACTGATAAAAAAGAATTGATGAATGCTATTGCTAATTATACAACACGTGCTTGCCATAAATTACGCTTACAAAATAGTAAGGCGCAAGGTATTTATGTTTATTTAAGAACTAATCCTTTTCGTCGTCAAGATCCTCAATATAATAATGGTACAACTTATGGGTTTATGGAGCCAAGCGACGATACAGCTTTCATAATTAAAGCAGCAAGAAAATGTTTAGAGCAAATTTATTCTAAAGGCTATAAATATCATAAAGCTGGCATTATGTTATTAGATATTGTTCCTGCTACATACAAACAAATGGAAATGTTTGATACAGAAGAGAGTAAAGCTCGCAGTCAATTAATGCAAACTATTGATGCTATGAATATAACGATGGGACAAGATACGATTCGCTTCGCCGCACAAGGCATTGATCATCCATGGGCTAGAAAATGTGAGCATCGAACTCCAAGGTATACGACGAACTGGAACGAACTGGCAAAAGTAGTGTAAAATGCAGTAGATTCAATTAGAATTATTTGTGGAACATATTTATGATAAAAAAAGAAAATTATCAGGTAGTTCCTGGCTACGGGGCACTTTTAGGTTTGCGTGATTTTGGCTATTCTTTTAAAGAGGCAATTGCTGATGTAGTAGATAATAGTATTGATGCAAAAGCATCTAAAATAGAGTTATATGCTATGCCAAACGAAGGTGATCCAGAAATATATATAATTGATAATGGCTCTGGAATGACCAATCAAGAAATCAAAAATTCCTTAGAATTTGGCCAAGAAAAATAACCCTAAGAGAAGCAGCAAGACTTCAAGGTTTCCCAGATTCATTCAGAATACCTGTGAGTGATAATCAAGCTATAAACAATTTGGAAATTCTGTTTGTATTCCAGTCGTAGAAGCGTTGTTATTACAAATAGCCAAAGTAATTTAAAAAATTATTTACCCATTTTGGGTAAACCCAAATTGTCTTAGCATTAGGTGGGTAAAGACTATATTTCAAATAATAAATAAAATAATTTCTGAAGTAATTAGATGCTTCCTCCAGGATGGTTGGTTAATGATTGTTTTCGATCAACCATCTCAGAGTGAAGATTTTTTAAAATAATTCTTAGGAGGAATTAATAAAGTGATAGCCAAATTCATAAAAGTACCATATTACAGTTATTTATTTTTATTTTTTAGCATTTTAAGTTTTAATGTTCTAGCTGGCGCAGATCCTGATGAAGTGACGCTTGAAGAAGAGATGCAGACAGAGACTGCAACTGAAAAAAAAGACTATGTGCAACAAGATAATATAGAGCCAAGGATTGAAAAACAACCTATTGCAATTATTAAGGATTGTATTTCATTTCCTGAAGCTGTAGCTTTTAAAGAGCATTTTGCTTGCAAAGCTGATATAGAAAAAAACTATCTTGCGCGATTAAATTGGAGTTTTGCTAGATTGTTGTTAAAATAATCATCTAAGGATTACTGTTTGAAGGATGAGTATAATGTTAGATATGAAAATTTTTCATAAACAATATATTTATTTATTAGTCTTTTGTTTATCAATAAATTTATGTTATGCCTACGATGGTAAACCAGACGATAATAAAAAAAATAGTAACCAACCTAAAAATTGCTTAACTAGTAAAACCAATTCAAATTTTTTCTCGGGCATGTCTATTGCTGAAAGATTTCAAAGCCTTTACGATGGTTCATTTGAAAGACACTTTTTAAAAAAACATGATACGATTAAAAAAGAATCGTTTATTGATAGCTCGGTTGTTAGTACAAATTCTAGCCATGAATGCTCAAATGGTTTTAATACCATTGACACTCAAGGCATGTCAGTTTCTGAAAAATTTCAAATGTTACGTGATGGTTCGATAGAAAAAAAGCATTTAAATAAGTAAGTAACTTAATTTGATTCAGATAAACAGGTTTATTATACTAATATAATGACTTTAAAAGACTATTTGCACAGTTTTAATATTACGCTTGAGGCTTTTTCAAGAGATATTGATATTCCTTATACCACTATCACTAAATATGTATATAAACAAAGAATTCCATCGCGAACATACATGAATAGAATTAATAAATACACCAATGGCGCTGTATCAGCTAATGATTTTTATAGTACAGTTAGTAGTGAAGATTGGGAATGGCGTATCACTTATGAACGAGATTTTTCAAAAGCAACAGATGATGCTAAAAATATTTTAGGTAAAATGGATATACATCCACTAGCTTTTAGTGTTGTTGTGGAAATGGTTTCACAATTAGGTAAAGAAAGTGTTGCGGGTTTTAAGAATTTTCTTGATGCTCTTAAAAATGGTGATTATCAAAAGGCAGCGCAGGAAATGCGAGATTCTCGTTGGGGAAAACAAACACCAAAAATCGCAGATACGCTAGCTAATAAAATGAGTTCTGCTTCTTAGGCAAGAGTTGGTTTCTTACCAAATTTATTTTACTAAAATATGAAGGTGCTCAAAAGTATTATTAGCTTTATGGTTTCTATTTTCTGTTTTGTCCGCCTTAAATCTTTGATATTGTTTTTTGACTAATTTATATTTTCCATACTTTTCCATTATGTCTTTTGTGGTTTTTTCACTCATAAGACCTTCATTGTTATAACTAAGAAAAATATATTTAAATTTTGCATATTTTATTAATTCTTCAAAACTATTTCTAATGCCTTTTTTTGTGCAATAATTTGATCGTGTATATTCTCTTAAGCCAGTTTTACCTTGAGGAGTAAAGTTGTTATATAAAGAAATAGTGTTAAGCAAATGATAATTTGCACCATATTGCCTATGATTATAGGGTGGATCTAAATATAAAATATCACCACTTATTTTACGAATTAGAGTATTGCTATCTTCGTTAAAAACTTTATGAGAATTTTTACTTTCTATAAAATCTGCAGGTTCTAAAATTAGATTATTTTGGGCAGATTTTTTAATATGTTTTAAAAAAGCACCATAAACGGAGGCTGTGTTAGCAACTTTATCGGCGCTTTCTAATAAAGATGCAAGCAAGAAATAATAAGTTTTTTTGTTAATTTTTTTTGAAGATTTCCATTCTTCAATTTTTGTGCGTATGGCATCTATTTTTTTTCCATTGTAATCAGTAAAGTACTGTCGGTCACTACCACTTCCAATACAATAGTTTTTAAAAATAAAACCGTTTTTAAGCAAAGGCAATGAATTTAGTTCATTAAGAAGACTTTCGCTATTAGGAATTTTTATTTTATTTTCAATATAATTTTTATTTAATATATAACTATAATGTTCTATATCGTTACTAATTACTTTTTTAACCTTATTTTTAAAAGTTCTCCCTACAATACCTGTGCCTGCAAAAATATCGCAAAATATTTTATCTTGTAAATTTTCATTCA
Source organism: Thiothrix sp. (assembly GCA_038154165.1). GTDB lineage: Bacteria > Pseudomonadota > Gammaproteobacteria > Poriferisulfidales. Next base: position 45,452 of record JAYOZO010000003.1, on the reverse strand, counting down.
CTGTATGGCTAATTTTATTTAGTAACCAGGAAGATAATTTTAATTTTGACCCAATATAATTCAATTTGATTAATTTAGTATTTACGAAATGAAATTACCGTGATAAATATTTTTATGGTTACTCGTTTTTATTCTTTTAGAAGTTAAACAAAAGGTATTGGCACCAATGCCAAGATTTTTATATTCTTTGATATTTATGCGATGGTATTCCATTCATTTTATTATTTTTTTTAGCTAATATACTCTATCAAATATTTACTTCTATATCAAAATTCAGCTTATTAATTACCCATATTGTGTAAACCCAAATTGTCTATGTCTTATTTGGGTAAATCTTTTTATGTAAAATTATTATTAAATTAATTTTGTCATGTAATGACATCCGTTAGTTGACGGTGGTGGGAGGTTTTTTCCTCTGAGTTATTGAAGTTGATTTTTCCCTCTCACCTTGTTATTTTTTCATAAGAGGTCCCAAACTTAAGATTTAAAAGAGAAAAGAAATGTTTTAAAAAAGAAAATTTTGAACCAAGTAACTACAAATAAAATAAAAATGAATAAACTATAAACTACTGTAATATTTAATATGATTAAAAAATTACTTCTCTATATATGCATAATAATTATTGTCGGATTTTTATCTTTATTAGTATTAGATATATTAAATGTTTTTAATTCATCAAATACATCAAATACATCAAATACATCAAATACATCAAATACATCAAATTCATCAAATTCATCAAATACATCAAATTCATCAAATACATCAAATTCATCAAATACATCAAATACAAATATAAGGAATTTGGTGGGTAAATTTGAAGTAGACTATTCAAAAGATGGTAGTGCAAAAGTCTGTGTTAGAGTAAGTAGCGATTCAAAAGAGTTTTTAGATTTTGTGCATATTTCACCATATATTAAAAAAACTCAGATATCTCTGAAAAATCGAAAATTATGTATTTTAGGACTTGAAAATAATAAAAATTATAATTTGCAAATTTTAAAAGGCGCTCCTTTTGTTTTTGAAAATATTAATATAAGGAATAACAATTTATTAGATTATAAATTTACAACTTACAATTTAAAATCGTCAATAGAATTTTCTAGTTCTGGTTTCGTTTTAGCAAAAGAATCAATAAAAGGTGTGCCAATCTTTACAACTAATGTGAATGAGCTTGATTTAATTTTGTTACGAGTACCTGAGCGTTCAATAAAGAATTTAATGACTCCTTACGGAAATCCATTACAAAAGATCACTGATAATTATTATATTGATCAGCTTCTTGAGAATTCAGCCTCAGCTGTTTGGGAAGGAAAGTATACAGTAGATGCATCTATTAATATGAGAGTCGAAAAAATTTTACCAATTGAGAGGATTATAGAAAAATTACCCGAAGGACTTTTTTTGTTAGTTGCTCGAGACGCAGAAGAAAGCAAGAGAGTTGCTACCCAATGGATTTTAAATACTAACCTTGGTATTACAGCAGCAAAATATAAAAAGGGGATGACAGTTAATGTTAGAGCGTTAGATACTGCTGCACCAATAAATAATGCATCAGTAGATTTAATTACGCGATCAAATAATATTGTTTTTAGCGGTAAGACGAATAGTGATGGAATATTAACATTACCAGAGCCTGCTGTAAGAGGTAAGCAAGCCAATAAACCATCGCATCTTGTCGTTCGTTGGAAAAAAGATTTTGCGTTTCTCATAATAGATCGCGCAGCACTCGATCTGTCATCTTTGGATATTGGAGGTCGTGAAGTTAGTAATTCTGGTGACGCTTATATATTTACAGATCGTGGCATTTATCGTCCTAGAGAAACAGTTTATTTAACTGGTTTAGTGAGAAATACAAATGCTAAGACGGACGACTTAGGAAAATTAGAATTAGTGATTTTTCGACCTAATGGGAGTTTGTATAAAAAATTTACACCAGACTTGAACCAAGAAGCATCTTTTATTCAAGAATTTAAATTGCCAACTGCCGCACCACGAGGAAGTTGGCGTATAGATGTAAATAGAATTTTAACTCAAGACACTATCGGTTCTGTAGAAATTGACGTGCAAGATTTCATTCCTGAGCGTTTGAAAGTAGAAATAGAAAAAAATCAAAAATTAGCTAAAGTTGGGGATAGTATTAAAACTAATATTATCGCAAATTTTTTATATGGTGCCCCAGCGAGTGATCTTGGCGTAGAAGTAGAAGCAGCAATACAAAAACTCAATAGATCTGATTTACAAAAAAAAGGGGCCGAATCTTATAGTTTTGGCGATGTTATGCAACCATTTAAAAAAAGATTAATAGAGGCTACCGCAAGCAATACTGATAGCAATGGAAACTCTACTATAGAAACTGATATCAAAGATTTTAAATTTCCATTTTACACTTTTGGAGATGCAACTTCTCCGATAGAAATGTCTCTTGAAATTGGTGTTCAAGAACCTGGTGGTCGAACTACGAAAGTTAATAGTAAACAACATATTATAATTCCAGATTCATCTTTTATTGGAGTTCATAGCATATCTGGTGAGCAGATTAATACCGATGAAAGCGCAATATTTAAAGTGAAAAAATGGAGTTCAAATTTTACACAAACATCTATCGCAAATCTAGAATGGCAAGTACAAAGAAATAACTGGGATTGGTATTATGATTTTTCTGCTGGTCGTTGGTTATATAGAAGTCAATTATCAGAAAATATAATAGCACAAGGCACTGTAAAAAATTTTAGAGAAAGTCAGTATACGGGAAAAATTGAATTACCTCTTTTAAGTTGGGGAAGCTATGTATTGACTGTTTATGACCCGATTTCCAAGATATATAATCGCCAAATTATTCGCTCTGGTTGGAGTAGTAATGCAAATAAAGCAGAACCAGATTTTTTAGAAGTGCAGACCCAAAGTAAAAATTTTACTGCTGGTGAAGAAATTGATATAGGCGTTAAATCACCATTTGCAGGCTTAGCTCGATTAAGTGTGTGGACTGATCAGGAGGTTTTTTCTCAAAATATTGATGTTTTAGAGGGTGAAAATAAGTATAAATTAAAAACAGATCCATCTTGGTTTCCAGGAGCATATATAGTTATCAATGCATTTCGCCCTACTAAAAATGTTAAAACGAATGTTTTAAGTGCGCACAACTATATGCCTATTCGTGCAATGGGTTTGATATATTTGGATCTCGTTCCGGATAGCCGACGTTTAATTGTTGATTTGCAATCTAAAAAAATATTTACGCCCAGAGTAAAGGAGAATATAGAAATTAATGTACCTAAGTTGGCAGGAAAAAAAGGTTACGCAGTTGTGCAAGCAGTTGACGAGGGTATCTTGCAACTTACAAAATTTAGGACACCTAGCCCAAATTCTTATTTTTTTTCTAAGCGAAAACTTTCAACTGATTTTTATGATGACTATGGTAAATTGCTTCGAGGTGATGGTGCAATTGGAGATATTCGAACAGGAAGTGGAAGCAATGTAAGCGCTGGCGGTAAGTCTCTGCCAGTTGTTCCTACAAAATCAACGGTGATATATTCAGGAATTATTGACCTAGATAGCAATGGAAAAGCAAGTGTCCCTATAAATCTTCCTGATTTCAATGGCACACTTCGCACAATGGTAAGTGTTTGGACAAATGATGCTTATGGTTCTGCGGAAGTTCAATGGATTGTGCGGGATCCTATTGTTTCAGAATTAGTTCTTCCTCGTTATATCGCACCAGGAGACATAACAGCAGGTACGTTAATTTTAGGCAATATGACAGATAAGCCTGTTGAGATAAAAATAAATATATTGTCTCAAGGTGGTATTAAGTTATTAGATAATATTCCTAGTAATATTTCTCTAGATGCTAAAGAACGTAAACAGCTTGATATAAATTTTCAATCAAAGAAAACGGGTATTGGAAAAATTGAAGTTGCTGTGCAAGCAAATAATGGTTTTTCGCATGAACGCGGATGGGAAATATTTTCTAGATATGCTGGGCAAGGAATAGGTATAGGTGGTAAGTTAACAACTATTATTCCTAATACAAAAAAACTTGTTTCTGTAAATGCAAAATCCTTGCAGTCAATCGGAGCTATTTGGACATTAGATGTTAGTGATGAAAAAAACTTTTCGTCTGCTGGCGCCTTAAAAAAATTATTTAATTATCCTTGGACTTGTTCTGAGCAAACTGTCAGTAAGGCGGGGCCTGTAATAAAAGCATACAAAATTGACTCAGAATATGTTGAGTTAATAGCTAAATCAACCGGTATTTCAGCTAAAGACTGGTTGCAATCTAATATTGATCGAATTATTAGTCGTCAATCCATAGATGGCGCAATAGGTCTTTGGCGAGAGGGAGATGGTTTAGTTGGCCCAAGGCTTTCAACTTACCTCGTTGATTTTTTAGTATCTGCTAAATTAAGTGGTTTATATCTTCCAGAAAACAGTATTTCTTCAGCTTATTCTTGGTCTTATGAATTAATACAACGAGCATACTTATCAACAAATGAAAAAAATTATATCCTTTCTAAATTAGTTAAAGCAGTTTCGCCAGTTAATAAAAGAGCTGTAAGATTAGCTCGTTCTTTAACTGACAAAGTCACGAGTGACAGTAGCAATTTGTTAACGCTTACAAATTTAGCCGTTGCATTTCATCATTTTGGCGACCAGGAAAGACTTGATGAATTAATCAAAGAAATAAAAACAGTAAGCGCTTATGGATATGGATTTTATTTTAGTAATAATTATTATGAAACTGATTTATCTCATTTGTCTCAGGCGGCTGCAAATCTTTTTTATTTAAAAATTGATTACGCCCAAAATCTTTGGAAAAAAATTACTAATAGTTTAAGAAGTGAAAGTTTTGATAATATTCATGAAATAGGAAATATATTAAGCGCCAAAGTAGCGCAAGTTTCATCAAAGCCATTGATGATAGAGATTAATGGAAATAGACATAAGTCTAGGCTAGGAGGTCTCTCTATTTTAGCTACAGAATTAATAGGCAACGGTTCCTCTTTAGAGGTTAAGTCTTTAAGTGATTATCCAATTTATGCAAAACTTTTTGTTAACTCCCCGCCTAAACCTGAAATTAATTTGAAAGGAGAAGATGGTGATTTTATAATTGAAAAAAGTGTATATGATCTAAAGTCAAAGACTCGAATTTATAATTTTAATGAAGCAAAAGTTAATGATCGTTTTATTATTCTTCTATCAAGCTCATATACAAAATATATGAATTATGGACAACAGATTCAAATGATGATTAAAGATCCGATTCCTGCTGGATTTCAGATTGAATCAGTTATCTCACCTCAAAACCCATATAGTTTTTTACCACAACTTATGCATATGGATGTTACGGAGTTGACAGATGACGTATTTTTTACTGGTCGTTTTATTACTGACTATAATAAAAAAAATATTAATGTTGCATATATAATTCGTGCGACAACACCAGGAAACTATTTAGCGACACAATCAGTAATAGAAAATATGTATGATGCTAAAAGTTTTGGTAAGTCGGATGGAGTTCCAATTAGAGTTCTAAAATAGTAAATATGTTTAATTTTAAAAAGCAATATTTAAAATTTAGCTTTAAGTATTTGCTATTGTTCATAGCGGTTTTTTCTTCATCATTAATAATAACTTATTTATCATTACCTAAAATTAATTTTGATCGTTATGAAAATCTTTCTACAGTTGTTTTAGCTCGCGATAAAGAATTATTAAATGTTTTCCTATCTAAAGATCAAGCTTACCGTTTTGATACTCAATTAAATAATGTAGATTCAAGATATATCGAAGCATTATTAATTATAGAAGATAAATGGTTTTGGAATCATTTTGGTGTTAATCCTTTTTCTCTTATTCGGGCCACAAGTCAATGGGCTTTAAATGGTAAAATAGTTTCTGGTGGATCAACTATTACAATGCAACTAGCACGATTGCTTGAGCCAAAACCAAGAACATTATGGAATAAGTGGATTGAAATAATTAGAGCGATTGAATTAGAAATTAAATTTGAAAAAAAAGAAATTTTAAAAATGTATTTAACTATGTTGCCAATGGGAGGCAATATTGAGGGCATTCGAGCGGCAAGTTTAAGATACTGGGGTAAAGAGCCAATAAACCTTTCATTATCAGAAATAGCCTTATTATTATCTGTACCACAAAGTCCGGAGACTAGAAGACCTGATAGAAAACCTCAAAACACTTTATTATCAATTAAAAAAATTGGAAAAAAATTAATTGATGCGGGTCTTTTCCCAGCTTCTGATAGTTCTGAATTAAATTCACTTCCATTTGATAACTTAAATTCTTTCCCTAATATTGCATGGCACTTTTCTAATGAAATTATTAAAATAGATAGTGATTTAGGACTAGCAAGATCTACTATTACATCAAGTATTGATTATCGAATTCAGCAAATAGTTACTCAAAAAGCTATGCTTTTTTCAAAGCACTTGAGCGATGATCAAAATATTGCAATTATAGTTACGAATGGATCTACGGGTGAAATTCTGGCTCATCTAGGAAGCAGGGGTTTAAATTCCTCTGCAGGTTTTATGAATCTTACGCAAGCTATTCGTTCGCCAGGTTCAACTTTAAAACCTTTTATTTATGGAATGGCTTTTGATGATGGCTTAATTACGTCACAAACCATATTACATGACATACCAAAGACATTTAATGGCTATACGCCAAGTAATTTTGATAAAGGGTATCAAGGGCCAATTCGTGCCGGTGTAGCACTTCAGAAATCATTAAATATTCCTGCAGTATCTATTATATCTGATTTAGGGGTAGATATTTTTTACAAATCCTGGCGAGAAGCTGGCTTATTTTTAAATCTTCCTGAGAATTCAAATCTTAGTGTAGGTATTGCACTTGGGGCAGTAGGCACTAGATTAGAAGATCTTGTTGAAGCTTATGGCTTATTTACAAATGAAGGAAATGTCATGCCGTTGAGTTATGAAAAATTTACATCATCAAAAAATTTAAGGCAGTTTAATAGATTGCTAACAAAAAAGAGTGCTAATGAAATTCTAGAAATTCTTGCTTCTATTGATAATATAGAAGGAAGAACTTTAAGAACAAACAAAGCATCATTTAAAACGGGCACAAGTTATGGTTACAGAGATTCTTGGGCGATAGGAATTAAAGGTTTGTATGTAATTGGTGTTTGGACAGGTCGTCCTGATGGCACACCTGTAGTTGGGCAGACTGGTCGAAATGTCTCTTTGAGACTAGCAACAGACATTTCCGATAAACTTTATTCTGAAAAAATAACAGAGTTATGGCATCCAGAACCAATATCAATAAGTAAAATTAAAAAACTGCCAATACAACTTATCTATCCAAATAATGGAGCAAATATTATTTTGCCTGAGCCACCTAACATAAATCGTAAGTTTAAAATAAAATTATCTGGCGAAAGTGAAACGATTAAAATTTATATTAATGAGCAAATTATTGATGGTAATGATAAATTGCAATCAAAAATCTCTATACCGTATGATGGTACTTATGAAATTAAAATTTTTGATTCCGAATCGTTAATTGAAAGTATTATATTTACTGTAATAAGTAAGTCTTTATAACTAAAAAATACTACTAACTATAAGCTTATTAATTATTTAAGTGAACTTACTTTTTCCATTTAATAGAACAGCCTACACTAGGGATTTGATCAGCTGGGCCTTTGCCAGTTTGAGCAATTTCAATCATTGCATTTAATAATTCAGGCTCGAGATCATTGTTGGTCATAGTCATACGTGTTGCATCAAGTCGGCCTCGATATTGTAATTCTAGAGATGAGTTATAGCCAAAAAAATCCGGAGTACATACTGCCCCAAATTTTTTTGCAATATCTTGGGTTTCATCAATTACGTAGGGAAATGAAAATTTATTTTTTATAGCAATTTTTTTCATATTTTCATAAGAATCCTCGGGGTAATCTTCTACATCATTAGACATAATACCTATAGAGTGAATACCATAGTCTAATAAAGTGTTTGTGACCCTTACTAGTTTTGGCAAAATTGCTTTAACAAAAGGACAGTGGTTGCAAATGAAGAAAACCAAGATACCTCTTTCTCCTTTTGCATTATCTATATTCCAGATTTTATCGTTAGTGCATTTTAAGTTAAAAGGCACAATTTTGGTGCCATATTTACAGGTTGGGGTAGTAGTTTCTGTCATTATAAAATTTACTTATAGTAACTAAAATTTTTGCTATTAGCATTGAATATGTAAAGTAAGTTATATTGTATAACATAATAATAAACCTATCGATATATATAATAAGTTTTTGGTCATAACAGGAGGGGTGTATGCCATCATTTGTTTCAATTAATCCGTTTGTAGAATTATCGGATATGCTAGGAAGTGTTGTTCCATTGCAAGGATTTTTAATTGTTATGGCTCTACTCACAGCTGGCGGGGTGATACTTGACATCATGCATAAAAAAAATGTCAAATATTTCTTTAACAATGCAAAAAAAGCTAAAGAAAAAGCTACAAGACATGTTGGGGCAGGAGAAAAGGCTGGAATAATTGTAAAAACTGTAGCGCATGATGTATTAACATCTGGTGAATTTTGCGGTTGGAAAAGACGAGTTGCTCATCTTTTAGGTATGTATGGAACCATTATATTTTGGGTTACTTCAGCTATTATGATTTTTGGAACTCCAATTTCTGAAACACCTGTTATAGTGTCGCAATTATGGCACTTAGGAGCAGCAATGACTTGCTTAGGAGCATATTGGTTTTGGTTCTTTTTAAGGGTTGACGTAGCTGCTGAAGGACATAAATGGTACCGTGTGGTTTTTACTGACTTATTTGTTTTAGCATTAGTGCTTACTTCAACTTTTGGTTTAGTTTGGTCCTACCTTCAAGCTGAAAGCTCAGTATGGAATTATTTATTTTTAGTATTATTTGCATTGTCGAACATAGTTCTGTTTGGTGGTGTTTACTGGTCTAAATTTGCTCATATGTTTTATAAACCTGGAGCAGCAATACAGAAACACTTAGCTGAAGCAGATGGTTCGCGTGATAGCTTGCCAGAACCAGCTGATGCACCAAAGCAATTTGGTCTAGGGATTAAAAGGGAAGCGCCAAAACACTATTAATATATTGTGTAACTAGATTTTAAAAAGAATTATTGGTAAAAAGTAGTTAAATAAAATTTTAGATTTAAAATAGGAGAAAAACTATGTCAACATTTGTATATATGACTCGCTGCGATGGTTGCGGCCACTGTGTAGATATTTGTCCCTCGGATATTATGCACATTGATCCAAAAATTAGACGTGCTGTTAACATTGAACCTAATTTCTGCTGGGAATGTTATTCTTGTGTGAAAGCTTGCCCACAGAATGCTATTGATGCTCGAGGCTATGCTGACTTCGCTCCTATGGGTCACAAAGTTAGAGTTCTTAGAGAAGAAGAAAAAGGTACAATTTCTTGGAAAATTACATTTAGAAATGGAACAGAAAAGAATTTTGTTTCACCAATTACCACTAAACCTTGGGGAAAGCATATACATAAGGTTGCTGATGCACCTGTCCCAGATGCAGCAGCACATGAATCACAATTACTTTTCAACGAGCCAGAATATTTAAAAATTGGTGATAATAGGGACAAAAAACTTATCAATAAAGATGGTTTACCTGTTCGTGAAAAAGAAACATTTAAACAAGGGGTGTATTACTAATGGCAAATCATAAAACAGTTTACGAAGATTGCGATATCCTAGTTGTTGGTGGAGGTATGGCTGGTACTGGAGCCACCTTCGAGTCTCGTTATTGGGGCCGCGACATGAAAATAGTATGTGTTGAGAAAGCAAACATTGACCGAAGTGGTGCTGTAGCTCAAGGTTTATATGCGATTAATTGCTATATGGGTACTCGTTGGAATGAAAATCAACCAGAAGATCATGTTCGCTATGCTAGAAATGATCTTATGGGAATGGTTAGAGAAGATTTAGCACTAGATATGGCGCGTCACGTTGACTCAGCAGTCCATATGTTTGAAGAATGGGGACTGCCATTAATGAAAAATAAAGAAGGTCGCTATCAACGTGAAGGAAAATGGCAAATCATGATACATGGTGAGAGTTATAAGCCAATTGTAGCTGAAGCTGCAAAAAAATCTGCTAGCAAAATTTATAACCGCGTAATGATAACTCATCTTTTAAAAGATGAAAGCAATGATAATCGTTGTGGTGGTGCAGTTGGATTTAATATGAGAACAGGTGATTTTCACGTATTTCGTGCTAAAGCAACTATAATATGCGCAGGTGGAGCTTCACATATCTTTAAACCTCGTGCTGTTGGTGAAGGTATGGGACGTACCTGGTACGCACCTTGGAGTAATGGATCTTGTTATGCTCTTCCAATTGCTTTAGGTGCAAAAATGACGCAGATGGAAAATAGAATTGTATTATGTCGTTTTAAAGATGGATATGGTCCTGTTGGCGCATATTTCTTGCATCTAAAGACATATACTCAAAATACATATGGTGAAGAGTATGAGTCAAAGTGGTATGCTCAAACAAAAGAGATGGTTGGAGAGTATATTGACCATCATCCAACACCAACATGTTTAAGAAACCATGCTTTTCTTGAAGAAGTTAAAGCTGGAAGAGGCCCAATTCATATGGTAACTATGGAAGCTTTTCAAGATCCACATCTAGAAGTCATTGGTTGGGAAAACTTTTTAGGTATGACGGTTGGTCAAGCTGTTGTATGGGCTTCTCAAGATATAGACCCTAAATACCAAAATCCAGAATTAACTACATCTGAACCATACGTAATGGGTTCACATGCGACCTGTTCGGGAGCTTGGGTTAGTGGACCTTCTGATTTAGCTCCAAAAGAATATTACTGGGGTTATAATCGTATGATGACAGTTGATGGTTTATTTGGTGCCGGTGATACAGTTGGCGGAACTGCGCATAAATTTTCATCGGGTTCATTTACAGAAGGCCGCTTAGCTGCAAAAGCTGCTGTTCAATACATTAATGATATGGAAACAAACCCTAGTGTATCAGAAAAACAAATTAGCAATTTTAAAGAAGAAGTTTATAAACCATTAGAGAACTACACAGTTGGAAGGAACGAAATAACCGCTGGTACTGTTTCTCCAAGTTACATTCTTCCAATACAAGGCTTACAAAGATTGCAGAAAATCATGGATGAATATTGTGGCGGTATAGGCACTAATTACATGACCAATGGAAATCTTCTAAAGCAAGGCTTAAAAAATTTAGAAATCCTTCAAGAAGATTTAGAGCATGTTGGCGCCGAAGATTTGCATCAGTTAATGAGGGCTTGGGAATTAAAACATCGTGCATTAGTTTCGCAATGTGTTACTGAGCATACATTATTTAGAGAAGAAACACGCTGGCCAGGTTATTATTACCGTGGGGATCACATGAAATTAGATGATGAAAATTGGCATTGTTTAACATTATCTCGTCGTGACCCGAAAACAGGTAAATTTACTATGGAAAAAGCTCCATTATACCATATTGTAGACGAGGAGCAGAAGAAGGCAGGCTAAATGGAACTTCTAGAAAAGTCTGATGACGAAATATTTAAGATTGCAAATCCACTGTGGCTAAACTTGGTAAAAGCTTCTAATATGCAAGATTATGGAAGCTTTACCAAAAACTTTTCAGAGACAATGTTGGTCGGAGCTCACGAGGTTGAGATTGGAAAGCAGTGGGCAAACAATAAATTATTAACAACTCTAATAGAAAAAGCGAATCCACTTGGTTGTCTAAGAAGAAATAATCATATCACTGTAATTTATAGACAAACTAGCTCAGAATTTCCGGGAGATTTTTTAGGAAGACTAGTAATTG
>JAYOZO010000003.1:27260-33584 GCA_038154165.1 Thiothrix sp. | reverse complement strand
GATGAAAATAATTCTATTAAAATATTTGGTGCCACAATTTTTTAATTTGAACCTTGAATATTTATTATTAATCCTCATATTTATATTAAGATGCCGTAAGGGTCTTAATTTTTAGTTAACTTTGCTTAATAGGAGGTTTTTATGAATAATGAATTAACTTTGTTTAATAGACTAAGACCTATATCAGTAGGTTTTGATAGTGTTTTTGATCATTTCGAAAAACTATTTGATAATGATTTTCATAATTTTACATCATCAAATTATCCACCTTATAATATAGTAAAAACTGGTGAATATACATATGATGTTGAAGTTGCCTTAGCAGGTTATTCAAAGAATGATATTGAAGTAACATACGAGAATAATACTCTTTATATAAAATCAAAAAAGTTTGACCACGAAGCTTTAGAGAATAATGGAGTAATACATAAAGGAATTGCAAAGAGATATTTTTCAAAATCATTCGCATTATCAGATAATATTGAAGTCAAAGGTGCGACTTTGATTGATGGTCTTTTAAAAGTTTCAATGGAAAAAATTATTCCAGAATCTAAAAAATCTAGAAATATAGATATACTATAGACTTATATAAATTATGCTTGCCAAGCATTTTTGCTTGGCAAGTTTATTTTTAAAATTGATAATGAAAAAAAAAATAACAGTAATATCAGATTCGCACGGCGAAATAAGTAATTTTATCTGGCCGTATATTAAATCCTCAGATTACATATTCCAGGCTGGAGATATATGTAGCACTGATATAATTTTCAATTTAAAAAAAGCTTGTAAAAATGTATATATTGTAGCTGGTAACAATGATGTTCCTGAAAAATATTTTAGTATAGAAGATAAAAAAATAATTTCTAAGTTAAATAAAAATCTTAATGTTAATATTGACGGAAAAATAATTTCTTTAGAACACGGTGATAGGTTTGGTCATAAAGCAGATCATGAGGGTTTAAGAAATTCATACCCTAATTCAAAACTAATAATCTATGGCCATACTCACTATCAAGTTTGTGATCAAAATAAAGAGCCTTGGGTTATTAATCCGGGCGCTTGCGGAAATACAAGAAACAATGACGGGGGCCCTTGCTTTATTCAAATTGAGATGGATGGAAGTGAATGGAATATAATTCCATATTGTTTCAACTAAATTATATATAAATAATAAACAACTTGCTTAAACTATATTTGCAATTATTATGGAATATCTAACTAATTAAATTTTTATTATGGAAAAAAATACTTTTAAATCAGAAGATTATATTATTAAAGATGAGCCTTATTACCACCCTGTAAATGATGAAATAGAAGTTTTTGAGAGCGCATATAAAAATCAATTACCAGTTCTTCTTAAAGGTCCGACGGGATGTGGCAAAACAAGATTTATGGAATATATGAGTTGGAGGTTAAAAAGACCATTAATTACAGTATCTTGTCATGATGATTTAACTGCCTCAGATTTAGTAGGAAGATATCTTATTGCTGGGAATGATACTGTTTGGATAGATGGTCCACTTGCTAAAGCGGTTAGAGTAGGTGCTATTTGTTATTTAGATGAAATTGTTGAGGCAAGAAAAGATACAACTGTTGTAATTCATCCGTTATGTGACGATCGAAGGGTTTTACCTATTGAGAAAGTTGGAGAAGTCTTACAAGCAACTCCAGAATTTTGTATGGCAATTTCATATAATCCTGGTTATCAAAGTATATTAAAAGATTTAAAACAAAGCACTAGACAAAGATTTGTAGCATTAGAATTTGACTACCCTAAAGCAGAAATTGAACAATCTATTATTGAAAGTGAGACTGGTGCAGATAAAAATTTAAGTAGTTCCTTAGTAAAATTTGCTCATATGACAAGAAATCTAAAAGGAAATGGATTAGATGAGGGCGCAAGTACTAGACTACTTGTTCACGCTGCTAAATTAGTCGTGTCTGGTGTAAGACCTAATACAGCTTGTAGATGTTCTATTTCTGAAGCAATAACAGATGACCCAGATATGCTTAAAGCTTTAAATGAACTAAGTTCTTCTATTTTTTAAAAAAATAAGATGCTATTTTTGAAAAAGGAGCGAACTTAATCAGAAAATAGCACCTCAATTTTGCCTTACAATATTAACTTTTTTTTGTAAGACGTACCTCGGTAACACATTTCCAAAATATTTTTATTTATTGTAGTTGAATTATATTTTCTACAAAAAACACCTCTATATATAAGTTTGATATTATGGTGAATATCCTGTATAAGATTGAGTTTATTTTTGTATTGAATACCTCTATATACTTGAATTTGCATAACTTTTCACTAAATCTTCTGATATTATAGCTTTTTATGTGAACTTGTTACGCAGGTTCTTGCGTGGTATAACCAAATCTAAATATAACATTTATTATGAATTATTCAATCACTTAAATTTTTAAGATAAGTAAAATAAGAGGTAAATCATATTGGTTTCAAATTTTAAATTAAAAAATATATTTGATGAAAATTACTGTAAATTATTAATTATAAATTACAATTTTAGCACAAATGATTATGAAAAATTCTCTAGTGAATTATCGATTACTTTTAGAGATTTTATAATATTAATACTAAGTGAAAACAGTAGTTATAGTATTGAAGAAAGAAATAAATTATATAATGAGGCTATATATAATTTACAGCACACTAGTAAATTATTACAAGGTATGCCACATCCTGCAAGTTCAATGAGTTATAAACTTATTAAAATGTCTGAGACTTTAAAAAAAGTGATAATTGGTGGCAAAAGGGAAAAATCAAATGCTAACAGATTTATAGAAAAAAATCTTGTTAGAAAATTTATAGCTTTTTGGGATGAGTATAATCAAAATAAGTTTTTAACTTTGAATAAAGAAATTAATTATAAAGTTTGTGATTGTTTTATTGATTGTTCAAAAAAAATATCTATTATTTATCCAGAATTAGAGTGGTTTAAAAATTGCGAAATAGAATTTATAAAAAGTTTATTTGAAAATATTTAATTTTCTGTAACTTCATTTAAAGCATTTATTTCGGTTTGGCTAGCATCTCTTATATTTACGATAGTCACATTAAAGTTTATTTTTATATTACAGAGAGGATGGTTTCCATCAAGCACAATTTTTGTGTCCGTAATTTCAGTTACAGTAAATGGTTTTATATCGCCATTTTCATTTTGAAACTCAACAATTTTACCAAGTTCACGATATTCATCAGGGACATTCTTTATGTTATCTTCAAATATTAAATTTTTGTCAACTTTTCCAAAAACCTCACCTGGCTCAAAAGTTACGTTAATTTTGTCGTTTACTTTTTTATTTTCCAATGCATTTTCTAATTTAGGCCACAAACCCATTTTTGCTCCATGCACATAATTTACAGGAACCTCTACTTGCTCTATGATTTGATTTTCTTCATTTGTTATTGAATAAGTAAATTCAACATATTTATTATTTGTAATTTTTTCTGTCATAGCTCTAAAAATATAATTTCATCATCAATCCAGTTAATCCTAATGTAATTATTAAAGATAAAATACTAACTTTAGCCTTTGTTAAGGCTAGTAAGCTTAATACAACAAGAATTAAGAGGTGTTTATCAAAATAATTACTTCCATTATTATTAATCCATAATGAATTATAAGCAAGCAAATAACCTAAATTAGCAATTAGGCCAACTACCGCAGATGTAATAAAATTTAAAGGAATTTGAAAGCTCTTATTATTTTTAGTTAATTCAATAATGGGAGCGCCTATGAATATAAAGGCAAAAGATGGTAGGAAAGTAAAAAAGGTAGTAATTGACGCACATAAAATAGCATTAATAAGTGGTGAACCTATATATAAAACATCATTATACCAACCAATAATAAATCCCACATACGTCACTATCATGATTAGTGGGCCGGGTGTAGATTCGCCAAGAGCTAATCCATCTATCATTTGTTGGCTTGTTAACCAACCTTGAGATTCAATAATGTTCTGAAAGACGTATGGAAGTACAGCATATGCACCTCCAAATGTAATAAGAGCTGCTTGACTAAAAAAAAGCGAAAGATCTATTAAGATATTTTTATTTGTATAGAAAATAATTGAAAAAACTGCTAACCAAATAATTGCAAATTTCAAAAGGGTTTTTAAAGAATTTTGAAAAATTTTTTTTTCAAAAAAATGTATTTTTTCTTTATTTTTTTTTTTTTTTGATTTTTCTATAAAGTGAAATATGAATCCGAGTAATCCTGCTATAATAATAATTATTGGTAAATTTACATTAAGTATATTAATGGCTAAAAAAGCTAAAATAGCAGTAAGCCAATAATAATATTTTTTTAAAACCTTTTTAGAAATTTTTATACAAGCATAGAAAATAATAGCAATTACGGCAGCTTTTACACCATAAAGTATTCCTTCTCCCAAAATGTTATTAGAAAAATTAATATATAAATAAGTTAGAAAGCTCAAAATAAAAAATGATGGTAAAATAAATAATGTCCCTGCTATAAGACCGCCTAATTTTCCGTGCATTAACCAACCTAAATATGTGGCTAATTGTTGTGCTTCCGGGCCTGGCAAAATCATGGTGAAATTTAAAGCATGGAAGAAACTTTTATCATCAATCCATTTTTTCTTCTCAACAATATCTTCATGCATCATACTAATTTGAGATGCTGGGCCTCCAAAACTTATAAATCCTAATTTAAGCCAATATAATATTGCTTGTATAAGAGATATGTTTGATTTCATATTAAATTTTATTGAATGTTTAATTTAATTCGTATAAAATACCCCTAATAAAAATAGGGGAATTTAAAATGTCAGATGATATTATATCAAAAAACGGCGAAATTGTAGGCCAATGGAATGGGGAAAGTGTTGAGGATCTTAAAAAAACACTTTTAGCTGTAAAAGCAAATCTTAGAAAGAATAAAGATAAGGTTGAGCACACCGGAATACCGCATAGTGATCAATTTCCAGAGGATCTTAAAAATTTTACAGCTTACATTCTTTGGGCTGTTGATAAAAACCAAAATGTATTAGTAGGATCAGGTGCTAATAGAACGGAAACGGTAGAAAGCATTAGAGAATTTTACGCAAATGATGAAGCAAAAGCTTCACTTGATAGATACAATCTAGAAAAATAATTTTAGTTTATTAGATTATTTTTTATTTCTCCCATTCTCTGAGAATGGGAGCATCTCTCTTTTCTAATATTAACATTTCAGCCTCTAACAAATCTTCGGCAAAAACAATCTTATAAGTGATTGGATCTGTGGGAGAATTTTTTATTCGTAGTTCTTTAACTAAAGATTTTGCCTCTTTAAAGCTTTTAAAAGTGTCAATATGATCAACAGTTTTGAATTTTTTATTTTGATATTTAAATACAAAGTAAGACATATATGGATTATAGTACAATTTTGTAATTTTTAGTAAAATATAACAATGAGTAATAATGCCAAAAAACAAGCTGTTGCAAGAGCAGCCCTAGAATATATTCAATATGATGAAGTTGTAGGTGTAGGAACAGGGTCAACGGTTGATTTTTTTATTGAATATTTAAAACCGTTAAGAAATAAAATTTCAGGAGCTGTTGCAAGCTCAATCAGCACGAAAGCAAAACTAGAGGCTAATGGTATTAGAGTACTAGATTTAAATGATGTATCTGAAATACCTATTTATGTTGATGGTGCTGATGAAGTAAATCCAAATTTTCAGTTAATAAAAGGGGGAGGTGGAGCTCTAACAAGAGAAAAAATTATTGCATCTGCATCAAAAAAATTTTTGTGTATAGTAGATGAATCAAAAATTGTAGATGTACTAGGAAAATTTCCCCTACCGATAGAAGTGCTTCCAATGGCTAGATCATTTGTAGCAAGAGAAATTATAAAAAAAGGTGGTATGCCAACTTGGAGAGAAGGCTTAATAACAGACAATAAGAATATTATACTTGATGTAAAACATATGGATATCATTGAACCTATAAAAATTGAAAATGATTTTAATCAAATACCAGGAGTTGTGACAGTAGGATTATTTGCAAAAAGAGGAGCTGATGAAGTATTAGTTAGTAACGACGAGGGTGTGGTTAAATTAAGGAAATATTAACTCTAAATTTGTTCGGCTTTGATTTTTTTAAATTCACCAAGCTTTATATTTTTAATAGAATAGTTACCATATTCTGTTCTAATAATTCTATTGACTACAAGATTTAAACTTTCAAAAATTTTTCTTATCTCTCTATTTTTGCCTTCAGTTAGTTTTATTTCAAACCAGCTATTTCTTTTTAATTTTTTTTTAATTTTAATATTTTCGACAGTATGT
>JAYOZO010000003.1:21564-27250 GCA_038154165.1 Thiothrix sp. | reverse complement strand
GTTTTATTCCATTAATTTGAATACCCATTTTAATTTTTTTTATATGTGAGTCAGTAACTTCACCATAAACTTTTACATTATAAATTCTGTTAATTTTACTTTTAGGAAGCTCGTAATGTCTTGCATATTCTCCATTGTTTGTAAAAAGTAATAACCCTTCTGTATTATAATCAAGTCTTCCAATAATTATTAAATATCTTTTATTTTTTGGTAAAAGATCATAAACAGTATTTCTATTTAATTCATCTTTTTTTGATGTTATATAACCTCGAGGTTTATTTAATATATATAATTCAATTTTCTTTTGTGCAGAAATTTTTATATCTTCAACATATACATCATCATTATTGTTAACTTGGTAAGAAAAATCAGCACAAACTTTATTATTAATTATAATTTTATTTTCTTTGATTAGTTTTTCAGCTTCCCTACGCGAGCAAAACCCTGAGTGTGCAATAAATTTTGATAATCTCATTATGGTGCTGGGTTAGGATAGTTGGTATGTATTTCTTCAATTTTATTTATGATTTCATCATTGAGTTTTATTTCAATACTTTTAATATTTTCTTCTAATTGTGCAAGATTTGTAGCGCCAATAATGTTACTTGTGACAAAAGGCTGCTGATTAATAAATGCTAAAGCTAATTTTGTAGGGCTGATATTAAATTCATTCGCCAGATTAATATATTCTAATGTTGCTTTTTTAGATTTTTCATTACTATATCTTGTAAATTTATTCCACAATGAGAGTCTTGAGTTTTGTGGAGGATTATTGATATATTTTCCAGTTAGAACACCAAATCCTAATGGTGAATATGCAAGTAAACCAATATTTTCTATTCTAGAAATTTCGGCCATATTGATTTCGTAAAGTCTATTTAAAAGATTGTATGGATTTTGAACAGAAACAATACTTGATAAAGATTTATCTTTTGAAATTTCTAAAAATTTCATCAATCCCCAAGCGGTATCATTGGATAATCCAATTGATCTAATTTTTCCATTTAATACTAGGTTATTTAATGCGTAATAACTTTCATTTATATTATCAAGTATCTCATTAATATTATCTTTATTATATTTATAATTAAGTTGGCCAAAATAATTTGTTTGTCTTTGTGGCCAATGTATTTGATATAAGTCTATATAATCGGTATTAAGTCTTCTTAAATTTCCTACTATTGCCTCTTCAATATTTTTTTTATTAATACCTAGCGGGTTTCTTATGTATGAAAAATCTGACGAAGGACCTGTTACTTTAGATGCAAGTATAATCTTATCTCTACACTTATTTTTTTTTATCCAGCTCCCAATATATTTTTCGGTCAATCCTTGAGTTTCTTGTTTTGGTGGCACAGGATACATCTCAGCAGTATCTATGAAATTAACTCCATTATCTAAAGCATAATTAAGTTGTTCATGAGCATCATATTCAGTATTTTGCTCACCAAAAGTCATAGTTCCTAAGCATATTTTACTTACTTTAATATTTGTGTTTCCAAGAATTGAATAGATCATTTGCAGTCTTAAGTTTTAGTTGTTTTTGATTCGGTTTTTTTTGGAGTTTTTTCTTTTTTGTTTTTAAAATCAGTTTCATACCATCCTGTCCCTTTTAATTTAAATCCAGCTGCAGTAACTAATTTTTTTAATTTTTTTTGATTACATTTTGGGCAAGCAGTGAGTTTTTCATCAGAAATTTTTTGAATAATATCAAAATGATGTTCACAAGCTTCACATTGATATTCATATATTGGCATAATTTGCTCCTTTAAAAAAAATAATAACAGTTTAAAATTACTACTATGGTGACTGATCAAAAATATGCTAGCAAAACATCAATAGCTATTATGCTTACTGGTTTAATACCATTTGTCTGCGCAATTTATTATCTGCAGAAATATAATTTTGAATATGGCATAGCAATTTTTATTCATTATAGTGCAATTATTTTATCATTTATAGGTGCAATTAATTGGGGTCAAAACTGCACTGAAAAATCTTCAAAATTGTTTTATTATAGCGTCATACCATCTGTGATTGCTTTTATAGCTATTTTTAATGATTTTCCAAATAATATCATAATACTGTCTTTAGGTTATTTTGTTGCTTGGTTTATTGATGTTATTTTTTTAATTAAAAAGAAAGATTTTTATGTATATTTATTTATGAGAACAGTTATTACAGCTTTAGTAATATATTTACATATATATATATTGTAAAGAAATATACTATCTTTTTGAAAACTGAACGTCTTTCCTAGCTTTGCGGAGTCCAACTTTTTTACGTTCTACTTCTCGTGCGTCTCTAGTCAAGAATCCATTTTTTTTGAGAATAGGTCTTAAGGTATCATCAAACTTTAGAAGCGCTCTTGCAATACCTAATTTTATAGCACCAGCTTGTCCTGATGAACCACCACCTTTAACAGTAATTTTTATATCTGTTTTATCTAATGTTTCGGTTAATTTCAAGGCTTGCTTGACTACCATTATGTTTGTTTCTCTGCCAAAATACTTTTCAATTTGATTTGCGTTTATAGTAATTTTTCCTGTCCCTTTGGAAAGAAATACTCTTGCTGTTGATTCTTTTCTTCTGCCTGTTGAGAAAAATACAGTATCCATTTTACATTTCCTTAATTATTGGTTTTTGAGCATGATGATTATGCTCTGAACCTTTATAAACATGAAGTTTTTTAATCATTGCATTGCCCAATTTATTTTTTGGCATCATTCCTTTCACTGCTTTTTCAATTATGCTTTCTGGTTTTTTATCCTGTAACTTTTGAAAGTTGATCGATTTGAGGTTGCCAATATAACCTGTATGCTTGTAATACATTTTATCTTTAAATTTATTGCCAGTTACTATTACCTTTTCTGCATTTATCACAACAACATGGTCGCCTGTATCACAGTGAGGTGTATAGCACGGTTTATTCTTGCCGCGAAGCATATCAGCGATTTCTGTAGAAAGACGACCTAGTACTTTATCAGTTGCATCAATAACGTACCAATCGCGTGTCACGGTGTCTTTATTTGCGCTTATTGTTGTTTTTGTCATCATTATTTTAACCTTTGTTAAGGTTGAGAATGATAACGAAGATTTTGCACTTATACAACTTAAAATACATCAGAAACCTCTAATACTATTATATTTTATTAATATTACCTAAAATTTGGCTTTGTATATCCTCAATACTACCGACACCGTTAATTTCTATGTATTTTGTGCATTTTTCATCTTGCGATAAGTTTTTATAAAATTCTACCAGCGGATAAGTTAATTCGTGATATATATCAAGCCTTTTTTTTACAGTTTCTTCAATGTCATCAGGTCTTTGTATTAATGGTTCTCCAGTTTCATCATCAATATTTTCAACTTTTGGCGGGTTATGTTGAATATGGTAAGTCCTTCCTGAAGCAGGGTGCACTCTTCTTCCACTCATTCTTTTAATAATTTCTTCATCATTAACTATAATTTCAATTACACAATCAATATGCACGTTTCTTTTGGTTAAGGAATTTGCTTGATCAAGTGTTCTTGGAAAGCCATCAAACAAAAAACCGTTTGAACAATCCTTTTTTTGAATTCTATCTTCAACTAGGTCAAGGATTAATTCATCTGGAACTAATTCTCCTTTTTCCATTATATCCTTAGCTTTTAAACCTAAATCTGTTTGATTTTTAACAGCTGCACGCAGCATATCACCTGTTGAAATTTGAGGAATATTTAATTGTCTTGAAATAAATTGTGCCTGGGTACCTTTACCTGCACCTGGCGCCCCTAATAAAATTATTTTCATATTTGTCCTGTAAAAGATTTATTATTATTTTTTTTAGGTGCTAAAATAACATATTAAATTTAATATTACATAAAAATTTTATGAAAATTATAAAAAGAAATGCATTTTATGCTCAATCTGGTGGAGTAACTTCTGTTATAAATGCAAGTGCCTGTGGTGTTATTGAATCTACGAGAAAACACAAAAAGTATATAAATAAACTATACGCCGGAAAAAATGGAATTCTAGGTGCTTTGAAACAGGAGTTGATTGATACATCTTTAGAGAGCACTAAAGATGTAAAAAATTTAAAAAAAACACCCGGTGGAATTTTTGGTTCGTGTAGATATAAATTAAAAGATTATAAAAAAGACGCAACTGACTATGAAACATTAGTTAAAGTTTTTGATGCTTATAATATTGGATATTTTTTTTATAATGGTGGTGGCGATTCTCAAGATACAACTAACAAAATATCTGAATATTGCTCACATAAAGGCTATGATATTAAATGTATAGGCATACCTAAAACAGTTGATAATGATTTACCATTAATCGATTGTTCTCCTGGATTTGGTTCTGTTGCTAAATATACAGCTATATCTACTGTAGAAGCAGGTTTAGATGTAGCATCAATGTGTGAAACATCAACAAAGGTCTTTATTTTAGAAGTTATGGGTAGGCATGCAGGTTGGATAGCTGCGTCTTCTGCATTAGCAAATAAATCTCGAAATAAACCACCTCATATTATTTTATTTCCTGAAATTAGATTTAATCAAACATTATTTTTAAATAAAGTTAATGAAAGTATTAATAGATTTGGTTATTGCGTCGTTGTTGCGTCAGAAGGAGTAAAAAATAGAAAAGGAAAATTTTTAGCTGAAAGTGGCGCCAAAGATGCATTTGGCCATTCTCAACTCGGCGGGGTTGCTCCCTATTTAGCAGAATTAATTAAGACTAAAAAAGGTCATAAGTGTCATTGGGCTGTAGCAGATTATCTTCAAAGATCAGCAAGGCATATTGCTTCAAAAACAGATGTTGAGCAGGCATATGCATTAGGGGCATATGCGGTTGATATAGCTGTAAGAGGAAAAAACGCTGTAATGGCAAGTATAATGAGAGTTTCAAATAAGCCATATAGATGGAAACTTATTTCTGTTCCATTATCCAAAGTAGCAAATGTGGAAAAGAAATTGCCTAGCAAATTTATTTCTTCTGATGGATACCATATCACAAAATCCTGTAGGAATTATATAGAGCCTCTAATAAAAGGAGAAGATTACCCTAAATTTAAAAATGGCACCCCAATATATACTTCATTTAAAAATAAAAAAATTTCAAAAAAAATTAAATGAAAAATATTAAAAAAGATAATTTATACAAGAAACAGCATCCAAAAAACCATAAATTTTCTTTTAATAGTGAAGTTGCAGATGTTTTTGAGGATATGGTAAAAAGATCGGTTCCAGGATATGAATTTCTAATTAATAATATTGGCATAATTGCAAAAAAATTTTATCAGCCAGGTACAAATGTATATGATTTAGGATCCTCATTATCTGCTTGCTCTTTATCAATACTCAAAAACATAAAAAATTTGGATGGAAAAGTATTTGCAATTGACTCATCCGAAGCAATGATAAATATTAGTAAAAAAAATATCAAAGATCCGAAAATTAGTTTCATTAATTCAGATATATGTGAATATAATACCATAAATTCCTCTGTAGTTATTTTAAATTTAACTCTTCAATTCGTACCTACAATGAAAAGAGAAAATTTATTAAGAAGGCTATTCGAGGAGCTTAATACTGACGGTGTAATAATTATTACCGAAAAAGTAAAATCAAATAGAATGCAAGATAATATTTTATTGCAAAATTTTCATGATTTTTTTAAAGAAAATAATGG
>JAYOZO010000003.1:0-21554 GCA_038154165.1 Thiothrix sp. | reverse complement strand
AATAATGGGTATTCAAAAGAGGAAATTGACAGAAAAAAGCTTGCGCTTAATGCTTCAATGACCATAGAGAGTGAGAAAGATCATGAGAAAAGGTTTAAAAATATTGGGTGTCACAATTTTTATCAATGGTTTAAATGTTATAATTTTACTTCATGGATACTAATAAAATAAATATTCTTTCATATTTAAAAAATAACGATTATTTTTCTAAAATCTTAATGAATGAATACAAATCTTTATTTAATTTTTATTTAGAAAATAAAAATTTTTGCAATCATGGTGATACACAAAAGTGGTTAAATATATTGAATTCTTTGCCAGATATAAGTACAAATTATTTTAATATACAAAATAACAAAGTTATTTTTGGTAAGTCTTCAGAGATGAAAACCAGCCAAAAAAAAATTCTTGAAAGATGTTTGTTAAATTTAAGCCCATGGAGAAAAGGACCTTTTTCATTATTTGGTATTGATATAGATTCAGAATGGAGGTCGGATATTAAGTGGGATAGAATTAAAAATTTTTTTCCAAAACTTAAAGGCATGCGCATTGGAGATTTAGGTTGTAGTAATGGCTACTATTCATATAAGTTATTAAATCTAGATCCTGCTTTAATAATTGGATTGGACAGAACTCCTTTATATATATATCAATTTTTATCCACGAAATATTATGCCAAGAATTTAAACAATATTATTATTTTACCTTGTGCTGCTGAGGATTTTTTAAAAATAAATTTTGATTTTGATTTATTATTATCTATGGGAATTTTATATCATACGAAAAATCCTGTTAGTCATTTTCAAACTATAAATAAATTATTAAAAAAAAATGGACATTTAATTTTGGAGTCAATTATTTCAACTAAAAAAGAAGATATTATTATCGAAAAAAAACAAACTTATGCTGGAATGAAAAATATTAAAATAATTTTAAGAAAAAATAACATAATTAATTTACTTAAAAAAAATGGTTTTAAAAATATTGAATGTATTAATGAAAGTTATACAGATACTAATGAGCAAAGATCTACAAAATGGATGACTGGCAAAAGTTTAAGTGATTTTTTATTATCTAATGGAAAAACAATAGAAGGTTTCCCACCAATATCGAGAGCAATATTTATAGCTCAAAAAATTTGATTATGATATTATAATTTTAATCTATTGTGGGGAAATTCTAATGGTTTCTAAAGTATTTACTTCTGAATCAGTTTCAGAGGGTCATCCAGATAAGCTGTGTGATCAAATATCTGATGCTATTTTAGATGCGGTAATATCAAAAGATAAAAAAGCAAGAGTCGCATGTGAAACGTTCGTTAAATCTGAAGAAGGCTCAAAAGGTATTGTCGTAATTGGCGGAGAAATATCAACTTCGGCAAAAATTGATTATGAGAATATTGTTAGAAATACAATTAATGATATTGGATATAATTCAGATGATTTAGGTTTTAATGGTAACAATGTAGAATTTGTTAATAAAATAGGTATTCAGTCAAAAGATATAGCGCAAGGTGTTGATAAAGAAATTGAAGAGGATCAAGGTGCAGGCGACCAAGGATTGATGTTTGGTTATGCCAATAACGAAACTGATGTATTTATGCCGGCACCAATAACATATTCGCATAGACTGGTTCATCAGTTATCTCTTTTAAGAAAAAAAAAAGATGTAGATTGGCTAAGGCCTGATGCAAAGAGTCAAATAACATTTAAATATGAGAATGAAAAGATACATTCTATAGATACTATAGTGATATCAACCCAACATTCTCCTAATGTTACACAAAAAGAAATTCAAGAATATGTTTATGAGAAAGTTATTAGGCAAGTATTGCCAAAAAGTTTTTTAAGTAAAAATACAAAAATTCATATTAACCCAACTGGCTCGTTTGAGATAGGAGGCCCAGTTGGAGATTGCGGTTTAACTGGAAGAAAAATAATTGTTGATACTTATGGTGGAATGGCGAGACATGGTGGAGGAGCTTTTTCAGGGAAAGACCCATCAAAAGTTGATAGATCAGCTGCCTATGCTGCAAGATTCGTTGTCAAAAACATTGTTGCTGCAGGATTAGCAGAAAAATGTGAATTGCAGATTTCATATGCTATTGGAGTTGCAAAACCAACTTCTATCAGCATTGATACTTTTGGAACTTCAAAAATTGAGGAATCAAAAATTGTACATATTATTAAAGAAGCATTTGACTTGCGTCCTTGGGGTATAATTAATATGCTTAACTTATTAAAGCCGATATATAAAAGTACAGCGGCATACGGACATTTTGGCAGAAGTGATTTAAATTTACCTTGGGAAAGCGTAGACCAAGTAGATAAAATAAAAAGTTTATTATAATGGAGTAAAGCATGAGTAAGGTTGTTGAGAAAATTGGATTAGATTATAAGGTTGCAGATATTTCGCTTTCAATTTGGGGTAATAAAGAAATAAAAATCGCAGAAACGGAAATGCCTGGTTTAATGGCTTTAAGAGAAAAATATGCTAAAGAACAACCACTTAAGGGAGCAAGGATTGTTGGTTGTCTTCATATGACAATTCAAACAGCAGTTCTAATCGAGACGTTGGTTTCGCTTGGAGCAAGCGTTAGATGGTCTTCATGCAATATATATTCTACCCAAGATCATGCAGCAGCAGCCATTGCTGAAAAAGGTATACCTGTTTTTGCTTGGAAAGGAGAGACCGAGGAGGAATATTTGTGGTGTATTGATCAAACTATTATAGGTGACCCAAGCTGGAGACCTAATATGATATTAGATGATGGTGGTGACTTAACATCAATAATACATAAAAAATATCCTGAAATATTAAGACATATTATTGGTTTATCTGAGGAGACAACTACAGGTGTTCATAGATTATACGAAATGGTTGCAAAAAATGAATTAAAAGTACCAGCATTTAATGTAAATGATTCTGTAACAAAATCTAAATTTGATAATCTTTATGGTTGTAGAGAATCATTAGTTGATGGAATTAAAAGAGCAACAGATGTAATGATTTCTGGAAAAACTGCTTTAGTATGTGGTTTTGGAGATGTTGGGAAAGGCTCTGCTCAATCCTTAAGAAATGCCGGCGCAATTGTTTGGGTTACAGAAATTGATCCTATATGTGCATTACAAGCAGCTATGGAGGGATTTAAGGTAGTAACTGTTGAATCAGTAGTGAAAGAAGTAGATATATTTGTAACCGCAACTGGCAATTCTTCAATAATTACATACGATCATATGAGTAATATGAAAGATCAAGCTATTGTTTGTAATATAGGTCATTTTGATAATGAAATTGATGTTGAGTCAATTAAAAAATGCAAATGGGACAATATTAAACCTCAGGTTGACCATGTAGAGTTTCCAGACGGTAAAAAGATTATTTTACTTGCTGAAGGTCGATTAATAAATCTAGGTTGTGCAACAGGTCATCCAAGTTATGTAATGTCAGCATCATTTACAAATCAAGTTCTAGCTCAGATAGAACTATGGAAAAATTCGAAAAATTACGAAAATAAAGTATATGTTCTTCCTAAAATTCTTGATGAGGAAGTTGCAAGATTACACTTGGATAAAGTTGGAGCAAAACTTACAAAATTAACAAAGGAGCAGGCAGATTATATTAGCGTAGATCAGAAAGGTCCTTATAAAAATGACACATATAGATATTAAATTATGATATTAAATTGTGCGGCAATTTAGAATTTATACAAATGAAACTTTAAAAGAAGGAAATATAATAGTCCTTAAAGATGAATTGTATCATTATTTAAGTAATGTATTAAAAGCAAAAGAAAGTCATAAAATAGTATTATTTAATAATACAGGATATGATTTCTATGGTTATATTAAAAATATTACAAAAAATACTTTAGAAATTTTCATTGAAAAAAAAATTTTTATTGAACAAGTAAAATCAAATATAGAAGTTGCATTTAGCATATGCAAAAATCCTTGCTCTGATTTTATAGTTCAAAAGCTTACTGAACTTGGTGTTGATAAAATCCAACCATTAATATCAGAAAATTCAATTTTTAATAATAAAAAATTAAATAAGGAAAAGAAAAATAATCATTGGAAAAAAATATCAATAAGTGCTTGTGAACAATCAGAAAGAAGCTATCTACCGTTAATTAAACCTATAATTTTATATGATGATTATATAAAACACTGTTCTTATGACCAAAAAATCATTTTAGACACAGAAGCAAAAAATTTATTATCAAAAGTTTATAAAAAAAATCAAAGTTCTTGCTCATTATTAATAGGCCCAGAAGGTGATTTTACAAAAGAAGAATATAATATCGCGAAAAAGTTAAATTTTTCACCTGCTAGTTTAGGTGATAATATTCTTCGAGTAGAGACTGCTGCAATAGCAGCATTCTCATATATAAAATTGAGAACATAACAAACACAATGAATAAAAAAGTCTTATTTATAATGGATCCTATAGAAAATATAGATATTTCTAAAGATACAACTTTTCAATTGATGTACTCTGCTCAAAAGGCAGGACATGAAATTTATTATTTAATACCTAATACGCTCTCTATAAAATCATTAGAGCCTCAAGGCAAAGCTGTGCAAATTCAAATTGAATTAAATGAGTTACCATTTTTTAATGATACAGAAGTTAAAGAATATAAATTATCTTCTTTTGATTATGTTTTAATGCGAAAAGATCCTCCTGTTGATAATGATTATATTTATATAACTTATATTCTAGATATTTTAAAAGAAAAAAATGTTAGAGTTTTAAATTCTAGTTATGCTTTAAGAAACTATAACGAAAAGCTATTAACTCTTTTTTTTAAAGATGATATTGCGGATACAATTGTAACGAAAAATAGAGAAGATATTGAACTTTTTAAGAAAAGATATAAAAAAATTATTTTAAAACCATTAAATTTAATGGGTGGCAGGTCAATATATTTTTTAGACAAACAAGATAAAAATTTAAATGTCATATTTGAAGATATGACTAAAATGGGAAAGAATTATATTCTTGCACAAGAGTATATTGAAGATGTTAAAAAAGGCGACAAAAGGGTAATAATTATTAATGGTAAAGTTTTTAGAGAGGCAGTGATTCGCACTTCAAACAAAAAAGATCACAGAGCTAATATTGCAGCAGGAGGATCTGTAGAAAAATATTATTTGAAAGACAGCGAATTTAAAATATGTCAAAAAATTGCTAGTTTTTTAAAAAAAGAAGATATATTTTTTGCCGGAATTGACATGATTGGTAATAAGATAACTGAAATTAATATTACCTCTCCAACTTGTATTGCAGAAATTTATAAATTTCATGGCATTAACTTAGCTAATATATTTTGGGATGAATTAGAATGAAATGTTCTAAAGTATTAGGTTTAGATTTTGGTGAAAAAAGGATTGGTTTGGCTATTGGTGATACAGAAAGCGCAATAACAACACCGTTAAAAACAATTAAAAATATTGGTCATGAAA
Source organism: Thiothrix sp. (assembly GCA_038154165.1). GTDB lineage: Bacteria > Pseudomonadota > Gammaproteobacteria > Poriferisulfidales. The sequence continues at coordinate 16,086 of JAYOZO010000003.1, read as the reverse complement.
AATCTTGTGCCGAGATTTCAAATGTGGTGAATGAATGGAAGATTTCAACAATAGTAATTGGCATTCCTGAAAAAAATTCAAATCAAGAAATTAATAGGAAAATTAAGCATTTTGGAAAAATGCTAAATAGCTCCCTAAATTTAGATGTGGTATTTTATAATGAGGATTATTCATCAAATTATGCTCTAGCTGAATTAAAACTACAAATGCAGGCAGGTAGAAAAAAAAAGATTAATAAGGAAGAAATAGATAGAATTGCAGCCTCATTAATATTACAATCTTATTTTGAAAATGAAATACTCAAAAGATCAAACAACTAATTTACTTCTAAAGATTGAGAATTCTCTAAGAGAACACCTTTTAAAAAACAGTATTACAAATCCAATAATTATTGGAGTTCGTACAGGTGGGGCCTGGATAGCTGATTGGCTTCAAAAAAAGTTGAATTTTGAAGGAAAGGCAGCATCATTAAATATTAGTTTTTATAGAGATGATTTTAGTAAAGTTGGAGTTAATCCTAAAGTAGAACCTACTGAGATGCCAGTATCTATTGATGATAAGCGTGTAATTCTTGTTGATGATGTTCTTTTTACTGGACGCACAGTTAGGGCTGCAATTAACGAAATATTTGATTTTGGCAGGCCTCTTTCTGTTACATTGGTTGTTCTTATTGAGAGAGATGGTAAGGAATTACCAATTTCAGCAGATATTGTCGGAGAAAAATTATTTTTAGAAAATAATAAAAATGTAAAAATATCTGGCCCAGAACCTTTGATGCTGGAAATAATAGATAAAGATGAAGGAGTATAGGTGCATAATTCTAAATGAAAAACGAGAAGATTTTATGATTAAAAATTCAACAAATAAAAATATTGTTTCACAAAAAGACTTGCGTCACTTTTTAGATATTGAAAATCTATCGCAATCATTAATATTAGATATTCTTGATTTAGCAGAATCATTTGCGGGTGTATCAGGGCAGCCTGTCAAAAAAGTACCTCTTCTTAGGGGTAAAACTATAGTTAATTTATTTTTTGAAGCAAGCACAAGAACGAGAACCACTTTTGAATTAGCAGCTAAGAGACTATCCGCTGATTTTCTAAATATTAATATAGATTATAGTGCAACAAAAAAAGGCGAAACTTTGCTTGATACTTTAAGAAATTTAGAAGCTATGCATTGCGATATGTTTATTGTAAGACACCCTTCTTCAGGAGCTGCAGAATTTATTTCAAAAAATGTTTCGCAGCATATCAGTGTAATAAATGCTGGAGATGGCCGACATGCTCACCCAACCCAGGCTATGCTAGATGTTTTTACAATTAGAAAATATTTCTCTGACTTTAAGAAACTTAAAATCGCTATTGTTGGTGATATTCTTCATTCTAGAGTTGCAAGGTCTTTAATGCACGCTTTTAGAATTCTCGAGGTTTCAGATATAAGGGTTATAGGTCCAAAAACTCTTTTACCAAATGGAGTACAGTATATGGGTGTGACGCCATATTTTGATATGGATGAAGGTATAAAAAATTGCGATGTTGTAATAATGCTAAGACTTCAAAATGAGAGAATGAATTCTAGTTTTATACCTGATGAGCATGAATACTATAATTTATATGGTTTTACACCAAACAGATTAAATCTTATTTCAAAAAATGGTAAGGTAATGCACCCTGGTCCAGTAAATCGAGGTGTAGAAATTAGTTCGGAGGTTGCTGATGGCGATAGATCAGTAATATTACAACAAGTTTCAAATGGCATAGCAGTTAGAATGGCAATTTTATCTTTATCAATGCAACCTTGATTAAAAAGAATGAATGACTTGATAATAAAATCAGCAAATATAGTCAACCCTGAAGGAGAACATTCTGGTATTCATGATATTTATATTAAGGAAGGAGAAATAATTGGAATTGATGAAGATACAAGAAAATTAAATTCTCCGATAATAATTGATGCAAAAAACTGCTATGTAAGCCCCGGTTTAATAGATTTATCTGTGAGATTTAGGGAGCCGGGTCTGGAAAAAGAAGCAACAATTATGAGTGAATCAAAAGCTGCTGTCTCAGGCGGAGTCACTACCGTTTGCTATATGCCGGATACTCAACCAGTTATTGACACACCAGCGCAACTAAAATTAGTTGAAGAAATTTTTAAAAAAATTGATTTATGCAAGGTGAATGTTTTGGCAGCATTAACCAAAAATTTGGACGGAATCAGATTAAGTTCCATGAATGAATTAAAACAAGCTGGAGCAAAAGGATTAACTAATTGTCTAAATCCTATAAAAAACTCTTTAGTACTTAGAAGAGCTATGGAATATGCATCTGGACAAAATATTACAGTTTTTTATCAACCGCAGAATGAACACTTAGCAAATGAAGGATGTGTTCACGAAGGGAAAATATCAATTAAACTTGGTTTACCTGGTATTCCTTCTGCTGCAGAGTCTGTTGCAGTAGCTGAGGCAATTTTGTTAATGAAATTAACCGGAGTAAAATTGCACTTATGCAGAGTTTCTTGCGCAGAGTCAATAATGTTAATCAAACAAGCTCAGGATTTAGGTTTTCCTCTTACAGCTGACATTGCAATTCATCAGTTGTTCTTTGATGAAAATTCAATAAAAAATTTTGATAGTAATTATCATGTAATGCCACCTTTTAGATCCACTGAAGATTTAATAAAATTAAAAGAAGCAATTACAAGCAAGACTGTAACTGCTATTTGTTCTGATCATCAGCCTCATAATGAAGATGCAAAACAAGCACCATTCGCAAATACTCAGTACGGCATATCGTCAATTGAAATTCTCTTACCCCTTCTAATGGAATTAGTGGATTCAGGTTTAATCGATATGAACACAGCAATTTCAAGTGTAACGATTAATCCTGCAAAAATTTTAGGAATTAAAGCTGGCATAATTAAAAAAGGATACCGAGCCGATATATGTATATTTAAAAAGCAAAACTGGACTTTTGAAAAATCTAAAATATTGAGTGCCGGAAAGAATACGCCGTTTGTTAATAAAAAATTTACAACCAAAGTAGAGAAAACTATTTGTAATGGTAAGATTGTTTATAGTAGTAACTAACTTATCAAATCTATATGAATAATATTAGAGAAAATATTAAAAATATTAAAAATAATATACATAAAATTGAAGAAAATCTAAAATTAAAAAAAAATAGCGTTAAATTATTGGCTGTAAGTAAGACACAAAGCATTGATAATATTAAAGAAGCTTATAATTCTGGACAGCAAGATTTTGGTGAGAACTATTTACAGGAGTCTCTAGAAAAAATTTCTAAGCTTAAAGATTTTCCTATTACTTGGCATTTTATTGGCCATGTTCAAAGTAATAAATCAAAGCTTATTGCAGAAAATTATAATTGGATTCATAGTATTGATAAAATTTCTACTTTAAAGAAAATTAATAAATTTAGAGAAAATCTAAAAACTAAAATAAATGTATGTGTACAAGTGAATATTGATCAGGAAAATACAAAATCAGGTATTCAACTCAACGAAGTTGAAAATTTTTTGGACGAAGCTAGCGCATTCAAAAATATTAATATTAGAGGATTAATGGCAATACCAAAATATGATCCTGAGTATGTAAATCAATATAAGACTTTTATGCAAATAAAAAAGTTATTTGATAGTCTTGTAATGAAGGGATATAAGTTGGATACTTTGTCTATAGGTATGAGTTCAGACTATGAAGCTGCAATAGCAGCAGGCTCATCAATTGTTAGGATTGGGACTTCAATTTTTGGTAAAAGAGTAAAATGAATATAGCATTTATTGGTTATGGAAACATGGGAAGCGCATTGCTAAATGGTATTCTTACATCTGAAAAAAAACTATTGGGTAAAAATATATATATATTTCACAATAAAGATGTAAAAAGTTTTCAAAGAGAAAGATGTACTTTTAAAAAATCTGGAGAATCTACAGAAGTAGATTTTGATATTATTTTCCTGTGCACTAAACCTAGAGACATAGAAAAATCTATAAATGAAAACTTAAAAATTTTTAGGGATAATCAGGTAATTGTTTCTATAGCTGCTGGAGTATCATCGAAAAAGATTAAAAACTTTATTCAAAAAAAAGTATTTGTAGTTAGAGCAATGCCAAATTTATGCGCTGTTTTTAGCGAGAGTATTACTGGTCTTTTTTTTGACGCATCAATTGATAATATTAAAAAAGAAGTTATAAAAAAAATTTTTAATAGTGTTGGGCATATTCGTGAAATAGATGAAGAGGAAATGCATTTGTTTACTGCTATATATGGCAGTGGTCCTGCTTATATAATGTATTTTATAGAATCACTTATTAATTCTGGTAATTTTAAAAATATAAAAGAAGAAGATAAGAGTATTTTGATTTTACATTTATTAAATAGTACTTCTAAAATGCTTTTTGTATCTGAAGATATTAAATACTTAAGGTCACAAGTAACTTCTAAAGGTGGGACTACTGAGGCAGCAATAAAAATTTTTGAAAATAAAAAACTTTCTGAAATTATTAAAGAAGCAGTTGAAAGTGCTGCAAAAAAATCTTTAGACTTATCTATTTGAGAAAAATTATGTCAAATACATTTCCAGAGTTAGGTTTTTTTTTAGTAGATTTATTCTTGTCTTTAATTGTGCTTGTTTTTACTTTAAGAATTTTGCTGGCACTAAATAATGCAAGCACACAAAATCCTATAACGCAGTCTATTATAATTTTTTCTAGACCATTTAGATCAATATTTTTTTTCTTGCCAAATATTGGAAAATTTGAATTATCAAGTTTTATATTGATAGTAATATGTCACTTTATAAATATATATATGCAAAATGTTATTTTGGGCAGTGATGTTATTCTTGAGAAACTAATTATTCTTTCATTTAAAAGCGCAATATTTAGTTTACTAAATGTATTAATAATTATTTTCATTATTTTGGCAATTTCAAGTTGGTTTATGCAATTTTCATATTCAAATAAGAATCCAGCACTTGATCTTATACATCAAATAGCAAATCCAATATTGTATTATATAAAAAAAATTATACCTACATCAGTTGGGGTAATTGATTTCTCAGTTGTAATAGCATTAGTTTTGATTCATTTTTTAAAGAGCTTTTTAAATATTATTATTTAATCAATTTGTAAATTTTTATAAATTCATATATATTAGGATTATCACCGATTTGAAGTCAGCTTGCGGGTGGGAAAATACAGCTAAAGCGAATAAAGAATTTAGTCTAGCTCGAATTTCCTTTATTACTTGCAAATGATTTTTGATTAAAATTATTTTTGGGCGTAAATATGGAAAACAGATTTAGTAAAAATTCAGTTGGATTAGTAAAGCCGAATATTGTTGATCTTAAAAATAAATTAGATCTTGACTGCGGAAAAACTTTGGACGGTTTTAAATTAGTTTATGAAACATATGGCAAATTAAATAAAAGTAATGATAATGCTGTTTTAATTTGTCATGCACTATCAGGCGATCATCACGCGGCTGGGTACCATAATAAAAAAGATAAAAAGCCAGGGTGGTGGGACTCTTGTATTGGCCCAGGAAAACCATTTGATACAAATAAGTTTTATATTGTCTCATTGAATAATATTGGAGGCTGCAAAGGTTCTTCTGGTCCAAATACTATAAATACTAAAACCGGAAAAGAATATGGACCTGATTTTCCAATTGTAACTGTTAAAGATTGGGTTAATAGTCAAAAATTTCTTGCAGATTATTTAGGTATAGATAAATGGGCTTGTGTAATAGGTGGAAGCCTTGGAGGAATGCAAGCTTTACAATGGACAATTAGTTATCCTGATAAAATAAAAAATTCAATAATAATTGCAGCAGCTGCAAAATTATCAGCACAAAATATTGCTTTTAATGAAGTAGCTAGGCAAGCCATTATAACCGATCCTGATTTCCACGATGGACATTATAATAGTTTAGGTGTGATTCCTAAAAGAGGGCTTAGTATTGCAAGAATGTTAGGTCATATAACATATTTATCAGATGATTCGATGAGGCAAAAGTTTGGAAGAGATCTTAGAGAAGGAAAACTTCATTTTGGATATGACGTTGATTTTCAAGTTGAAAGTTATTTACGATATCAAGCCCAAGCTTTTGTAGATAGATTTGATGCTAATACTTATTTACTTATGACCAAAGCATTAGACTATTTTGATCCCGCAAGTGAGTTTAATGGAAATTTAGAAAGAGCTTTTGAGAAAACTAACGCAAAATTTTTGGTTGTATCATTTACAAGTGATTGGAGATTTTCTCCTTCAAAATCTCGTGAGATTGTGAAATCATTAATTAAAGCTAAGAAAAATGTATCATATGCAGAAATAGAGGCTAATGAGGGTCATGATGCTTTTTTAATGCCCATAACTGACTATTTAACAGTTCTTGAAAATTTTATGAAAAATATTGAGATTGGAGATTAAAATGGATAGAAAAGATTTTCAAATAATATCACAGTGGATAAAAAAAAATTCTTCAGTCTTAGATTTAGGATGTGGTGATTCTACACTTTTAGATTTTTTAATAAAAAATAAAAAAATATCAGGATATGGTATTGAAAAGAATATTAATCAGGTCCAAGAATCACTAAAAAAAAATATCAACGTAATTCAAATAGATTTCAATAAGGCTCTTGCAGAATACTTTAGTGAAAATTTTTTTGATTACGCAATTATGACACAAGCATTACAAGAAAATAAAAATCCTGACAAGGTTTTGTTAAAAATGTTGAGAATAGCTAAAGAAGGTGTTGTTACTTTTCCAAATATGGGTTTTTGGAGAAATAGATTTCAGCTTGGGTTTTTAGGACGAATGCCAATTTCAAAATCTTTACCAAATAACTGGTTTGATACTCCAAATATTCATTTATGTACCTTTAATGATTTTGAAGAACTGTGCAGAAATTTAGATATTAAAATATTAGATAAAAAGGTTTTAAATAATAAATACTCTAGTAATTTATTATTAAAGATTTTTCCTAATTTATTTGGTGAAATTGCTCTTTATAGATTTAAGAAAGATTAATTTGAATTGATTTTTGCTTTAATAAATTCTGTATGATTTATGTGCAGTAGCTCAGATAGCTTTCTAATTCTATGCTCTTCATATTTATCAATAACATTGTCAGATTTTGCAACCTTCCAAGCCATATTTATTAGTTTTATTTTTTTATCCTTACTATAATTTTCATTTATAAATTTTATATATTTTCTTAAACAATTTTCATTTTTGTGAAGATCTAATGCCTTATTATTGAGCCACCTTGCTTTATTATTAGATAATGAAAATTCTTTTTCAAAAAAATTTATAATTGTACTGATTTCTGTTTTATCAATTTTAAAATCAGAATAGGAAACTTCAATCAATAATATAGCTGATGCTAATTGATCATCAATTATGTGATCTACTTTATCTAATTTTTTTTTAAATATGTCTTTAAACCTTTTGAACATTTAACCTCTTAGTGTCGTTGTCTATATTGTGAAACTTTATTAAATAAACATTTTATAATTTTATTGATAATTTATTTATTACCATATAAAGTAACTTAAATTTTAAAATTATACTATGAACGATTACACAGAAGAAGAGTTTATGTACATTACTAAAACAGTTATGCAAGTTTTAGATTCTTGGAATTTGACAACAGAGCAGACTGTTAATGTATTAGGTCTTTCAAAGCAAACTCGTAAGCGCGAATTAGATAAATATAGGACTTCAAAAGCTTTTCCAAACAATAACACTATAACCCTAAGACTAAGTCATATAATGGGAATTTCAGATGCACTCAGAACAACCTTTCCAAGAAATATTAACATGGGTGAAAAATGGTTAAAGACAAAACATAGAAGATTTGAAAACATAACTCCATTAGAATTAATTATTAATGAAGGATTAAATGGCTTATCAAAAGTTCGATCAGAGCTTGATTGCACATTTGCATGGAACGCGTCAGTATAAAAATATGAAAAAACTCTTCACAATTAAAAATTCTAAGTTACACGGTAAGGGCTTATTTGCAAATTGTAATATCAAAGCTGGTACAAACATTATTGAATATGTTGGAGAAAAAATTACTAAAGCGCAGTCAAATAAAATTGCTGATGCACAGCTTAAAAAAGCTCAAAAGAACAGAGAGGAAGGCCAGGTTTATATATTTACTCTTGATAATAAGTACGATATAAATGGGAATGTATCATATAATAAAGCAAGGTTAATGAACCACTCGTGTAATCCTAATTGTGACACTGATATTATTGACGGTAAAATATGGATTAGATCTTTTAAGGATATAAAAAAAGGAGCCGAGTTAACTTATGATTATGGCTTTACTTTCAATAATGAAGATTTTCGAGACCATGTTTGTAAGTGTGGTTCAAAAAAATGTGTTGGCTTCATAGTGACAGAAAATGATTGGAAAAAACTTCGAAAATATTTATTAAGACTTGCACAGAATTGCGCAAAAGCTAACCAATAAATTTATTTTCAAAAAACCTGATATTTTCCATGGATTTATATTCTTTAATTATTTTTTTTTGCTTCGTTGAATCAGGTGTGCTAACTGCATATAAATATTTTATACCGCTTAGTTCGGCATATTTAAGCACATTAACATTATCGTCTATAAAAACTGTTTTATTTTTATTATAGTTTAATTTATTTTCTAATATCTTCCAAAATTTTTTTGATTCTTTAGGGTATCCATAATCTTCTGAGGATATTATTTTGTCAAAATATCTCCATAATTTAGTTTGCTCTAACTTAATATGGAGCATTTCTCTAGGGCAGTTTGTTAGAAGTATAATCTTAATTCCTTTTTTATTTTTTATTTTTGATAATATTTTTTTTACACTGGGAAAAACTTTAATTTTATTCCTTGTTTTTACTATTTCTAAATGTAAGTCTATGTCTAATCTTTTACTCCAATAATTAGATGAATACCAATTTAAAGAATTTTTTTTTTCAACATACATTTTATTTAATAAAATTTTTGCTTCACTGAAAGAAATATTATTCTTTTTGGAAAAAATAAGTGGAACGTGTTTGTGCCAAAAGTAGTTATCGTATGCTAAATCAAGCAATGTTCCATCCAAGTCCAAAAAAAAAGTTTCTATTGAGCTCCATTTCATCTAATCTATATTTAAACTATGGTTAAAATTTATATATGATATCAGAAAAAAAATATATATTATTAGTTAACTTGTTGCTACAGGTTATGTTCGTTGGCATTATGCTAGGCTTATTTAGAACGGCTATTCCAGCACTTTCAGAAAGTATTTTCAATGTACCTAAGGATTCTTTTATTTTTTTATCAACTTTTATAGTTGCTTTTGGATTTATTAAAGGTATTTCTAACTACTACGCAGGAATTTTTGCAGATATTTATAGTAGAAAAAGTGTGCTTTTATTAGGGTGGTTGGTTGTGATTCCCGTACCTTTTATAATTTATTTTGCAACAAATTGGTATTATATTATTGTCGCTACATTTTTATTGGGAATTAATCAAGGTTTAACTTGGTCAGTGACTCAGATTTCAAGCGTTGATATAACAAAGAATGATAAAAGAGGATTTGCTGTAGGGTTAAATGAGTTTTCTGGTTATTTTGGTGTTGCTATTGGAGGAATTCTAATAAGTTATATGACTTCATTGCTACCAGTAAGAATCGCACTATTCTCATTTAGTGCCGTGTTTATTTTAATTTCAATTTTTTATTGTATTTTTTTAATTGAAGATACAAAAAAATACGCAAATATAAACCAAAGTAAAAATCCAGAAAATATTTTTTTCTATGTGTCCTGGAAAAATAAAAAGCTTTTTGCGTATTCACAAGCAGGGCATATTGAAAAATTCATAGACACCTGCATATGGATTTTCTTTCCAATATATTTATTTAATAATGGTGTCACTCTAATAGATATAAGTTATATTGTTGGAACCTATGCAGTAAGCTGGGGTGTACTACAAATTTTTTCTGGTCTTTATTCTGATATGGTGGGTAGAGATATTTTGATAGTATTAGGCATGTTAATTTGTTCTATAACTCTTCCAATTTGTTTGCTAAGTTTAGAAATAAGTTGGTGGATTGCTTGCAGCTTTTTTATGGGTTTAGGTATGGCATTATTATATCCCTCAATAAGTTCAGCAGTGAATGATAATTGTGATGACAGCTGGAGAGCTTCTGCAATTGGTATATATAGATTTTGGAGAGATACAGGATATGCAACAGGAGCTATAATATTGGGTGTTCTTACAAGTTTGTTTAATATTGAGACTGGTTTTATTTTTGTATCTTTTTTTATGATTTTATCAACACTGATATTAATTCTAACAATACGAAAATATGGATAAAAAATTAAATAAAAATGTTTTTGGCGAAGATATAGAAACTTGTAGTAAAGAAACTATGACAGGTTATTTAAGAAATGGTTCGTGCGAGACATTGAACGATGATATTGGAAGCCATACAGTTTGCGCAAAAGTTACTAATGAGTTTTTAAAATACTCTAGAGAAAAAGGCAATGATTTAATAACACCAAGACCAGAATTAGATTTTCCAGGTCTAAAAGAAGGTGACAAATGGTGTGTGTGCGCATTGAGATGGCTTCAAGCACTCAATGATGATGTTGCACCTCCTATATTAATAAAAAGTACAAATATGTTAGCTTTAGAAATTATAGATATTGAATTATTAAAGAAGTACGCAATAGATTTGTCATAAAAGTATTTAAAAATTATTATTTACATAATTTTTAATATTTTATAAATATCACATTGAGAAAGATTACAAGTTAGTTTTTTGAAATTACTACAATTATTATTACATCTTATATTGCAGTAATTTTCTAATTTTTTTAAATCAGGTATTTTTATCTCTCTCCCATTAAATTCAAGACCAAGGTCTTCTTTTAGTTTGCTAATCGCTCTTGAGAAACTCTCTGGTTTCATCCCAAGGCGTGAAGCAACTAGACTTTTATTATATGGAAATACTAAATTCTTTGAATTATCTCTTTCAAGTGAAAGTTTTACTAAAAAAGAACCTAACCTAACTGCAGTATTCATAGTAGTTATATTTTCGTAAGTAAAACTTATGTGATTTGATAAATTTGATAGCGAAGCTAGCATTTTAAAAGCTATATTTGAATTTTCTCTTACTTGTTGCCTAATAAAATGAGCTTTTATTACTAGGCATGAGGCGTCTTTGCCAGCTACAACAGCATTGTACGGATAGTCCGAGCCTATAAAAGTTGATTCCTCACAAAATACATCGCCTTTTGTTATTAGTGAAATTATTATTTCATTGCCATCTTTGCCTAACCTGTAAAGTTTTATCCAGCCAGATACTACTAAATAAAAGTTTTCAGCAGTATCTCCTTGATTACAAATATGACGATTTTTATCGTAATGGCATTCTTTAGCTTGAAGCAAAAATGGGATAATTTCAACATCACTTAGGCCATTAAAAAAAGTAGTTGTTTTCAAGAAATTTAAATATTTTTCATTTTTCATAGATTTAACTTGATTTTGACCTAGGTCAATTTTTTTTTAATCATTAAACTGTAATTTAACACTCTTATGATTAATAGAACATTAAAAAATGATAATTCAAATACATTAGGGCCTGTATCAGATCTAGAGAAGCATTTGCCTGAAGACTGGTGGAAAACTTTATTTAATTCTCTTTACATAAAAACAGATGGTGATGTTGTAGAAAACGATCAAAATACAAAACAAGACGTTGATTTATTAATTAATAAGTTAAATATTGAAACCAATCATCATATTCTGGATTTATGTTGTGGACAAGGGAGACATGCTATAGAGCTAGCTGCGAGGGGATATAATCATATTACAGGAATAGATAGATCTAGATACCTTATAAGATTAGCTAGAAAAAGAGCTGAAATCAAGAATTTGAATTGTAAGTTTTCTGAAGGGGATGCAAGAAAAATTAGACTAAAAGATGATTCCATGAATCTTGTTATTTTAATGGGTAATTCATTTGGCTATTTTGAAAAAGAAGAGGACGACATTGCAGTTTTAGAATCAATTAAAAGAGTACTTCAAAGTAATGGGAAAATTGCACTTGATATAACAAATGGTGATTATATGAAGTCTAACTATGAGCCAAGATCTTGGGAATGGATTGATCAGAATCAGTTTGTATGTCGCGAAAGATCGTTATCTTCAGATGGAAAAAAAATAATTACTAGAGAAGTTATTGTTCATTCCGAAAAAGGTGTTATTGCTGATCAATTCTACGGAGAAAGATTATATAATTCAGAGCAAATAACATCTTTATTAGAAAAATTAAATTTTAAAGAAATTAAAATCGATACTTCGTTACAAACTTTTTCTACTCGTGGAGAAGATATTGGAATGATGTCAAATCGCCTCTTTATTTATGCTGAAGCCCCTGTTAAAAAAATATTTTTTAAAACTAAAAATATTAAAAAAGATATATTAGTTTTACTTGGTGATCCAAGATTATCTGACAATGTTAAAAAAGACGGTAAATTTAATATAGAGGACTTGGAAGTTGTTGATGTTTTAAAAAATAATTTAGATAAATTATCAGATTATAAGTTTTCATACTTAGACAATCATTCAAACTATATTAGTAAAATAAAAAAATTAGAAAAAGATCAATTAGTATTAAATTTTTGTGATGAAGGATATTTTAATGATGCTTTTAAAGAGTTACATGTTCCAACATTACTAGAAATATCTAATTTAACCTATAGTGGGTCTGGCCCTAATTGTTTAGCAATGTGCTATGATAAATCATTAATTAGAGCTCTAGCAAATTCAATTGAAATTAATACGCCTGATGAAACATATTACGATATAAACGATCAAACTGTAACAATACCATCTGTATTTCCAGCATTGTTAAAGCCAAATTTTGGAGATAGTTCTATTGGTATAAATAAAAATGCTGTAGTTAACAATGCTAAAGAATTGATTGCATATATTAAATTCTTAAAAGAAATATTGCCGAATACTTCAGTTTTAATTCAGGAATTTTTAGATGGTAATGAATACAGCGTAGGATTAATTGTCAACACTGGAAATTATACAATTTTACCAATTCTTGAAGTTGATTATAGTTTTCTTCCACCAAAGTTTCCTAAAATACTTGGATATGAATCAAAATGGCATCCTGACTCTGTTTATTGGAAAAATATAAGATATAAAGAAGCCTTGCTTAGCGAAGACAATAAAAGAAAGTTAATTGATTCTTCAATAAAATTATTTGAAAGAACAGGTTGTAGAGATTATGCAAGATTTGATTTTAGAGCTGATAGAAATGGTTTAATAAAGTTACTCGAAGTTAACCCCAACCCTGGATGGTGTTTTGATGGCAAACTAAATATTATGGCTGGTTTTTCTGGAATGACTTACGATGAGTTATTAAAAATGATTATACAAAGTTACATTGATAGGATAAATGATGTATATGCAGGAAAAAAATAATTTAATAATTTTGACTTAAGTCAATTTATTTTAAAAATTTTTTGAAATAATAATCTGGATAATAATCAATAATTACAGGACTATATTAATGAAAAATTTTTTAAAATTTATTTGCATAATTTCAATATGTAATTTTGTTCATGCAGATAATCACGAAAATGAATCAGTGGATTCACAAGAAAATATCGAATTTCAGGAAGCTGTTGAAGAATGTGAGCTTAAAGCTAATGAAATGTTTCCAAATGAGTCTGAGGATGAATCTTGGATAAAAATGTATGAAGAATGCATGGGTAAAAAAGGTTATTAAATTTTAACTTCAGTGGGAGATAATATGGCAAATAAAGTATCAACAAAGAAAAGTACAAAAAAAGAAGTAACAAAGAAAAGTACACAAAAAGAAGTAACAAAGAAAAGTACAAAAAAAGCAGTAACAAAGAAAAAAACATCTAAGAAATAAAAAATATTATATTCTAGATATATAAACTTTTTAAATAAGAGCTTGATTTTGCAAATTTGTAATCAAGCTCTTTGTTTCTTTTGGCATTTTCCTAATGCCTAAATCTAAAACATATGATTCTAATTCAATATCCTTATATTTGCATTATTGAAAGACAAACAGTGGATGGACCTTGGATCAAGATGTGTGATGGTTCAAGCTACCCAACAAACATTAAAAGAAAGTAAATGAAGTAAAAATATAAATGGTGGCTCGGGGCAGAATTGAACTGCCGACACGAGGATTTTCAGTCCACTGCTCTACCAACTGAGCTACCAAGCCAAATTTCCATTTATAATATGCATAAAAAAAAATGAGTATACACTAATGTATTCATTTTAACTGAGAAAAATTTAAATCAAATTATGAATAAAAGTGACTAGATTATCATAAATATAAGTTTATTATTATATTAAAATCAATATAAATTCTAATTAATTAAATAAAATTACATTTATTTTCAGTCACTTATGATTTATAAAATGTATAAATTTTACTTTTAATTAATGGTTTATTTTTCAAAATATTTGTCTAGAATAAATGATGAAAGATATATTTATAATAACTCGAGGAAAACAATATGATTAAATTATTAGATTTTAGCAAGAAGATTTTTGCAACAATTCTAGTTGTAGCCTCAATACCATCATTGGTAATTGCTGGAGGACATAATTCTGGAGGCTTAGCTGGCGACGATTACGTTGGTGTTACTTTCTGGATAATCTCAATGGCTATGGTAGCTTCAACAGTATTTTTTATAGTTGAGCGCGATAGAGTAAATGCAAAATGGAAGACTTCATTAACAGTTTCAGCGCTCGTGACTTTAATTGCCGCAGTGCATTATTTCTATATGAGAGACGTTTGGGTTGAATCAGGTGATTCACCAACCGTATTTAGATACATAGATTGGTTGTTAACTGTCCCATTATTAATGATAGAGTTTTATTTTATTTTGGCAGCGGTTACAACTGTTTCTTCTGGAATATTCTGGAGATTATTAATAGGTACACTAGTGATGTTAGTCGGTGGGTATTTAGGAGAAGCTGGCATGATTTCTGTAATGACAGGGTTCATTATAGGAATGATCGGTTGGTTGTATATTCTATATGAAATCTTTGCCGGTGAAGCAAGTAAAGCTAATGCTGCAAGTGGAAGTGAAGCTTGCCAAACTGCTTTTGGTGCTTTACGTTTAATTGTAACAATTGGTTGGGCTATTTATCCATTAGGATACTTCTTAGGCTATCTAGGAGGTGGAGCAGACCCAGCTACATTGAACATAGTTTATAACTTAGCTGATTTTGTAAATAAAATTGCTTTTGGTTTAATTATTTGGGCAGCAGCTGTTAAAGAATCTGCATAAAGTAGATTTTTAATTTTTAAAGGCTCGCTGTAAAAAGTGAGCCTTTTTTATTTTGACTAAATATATTAACTTATGAAAAAAATTGTTGTTATTGGGTCCGGATTTGGAGGTCTTTCAATTGCAAGTCGATTAAGTAGCAGAGGCTTTAGTATTACATTAATTGAAAAACAACCTGACTTAGGAGGCCGAGCAAGAACTTTATATAATAAAGGTTATAAATATGATGCAGGCCCAACTGTCATAACAGCACCATATTTAATTAATGAATTATTTACATTGCATTTAGAAAAATTAGAAGATTATGTCAAATTATTACCAGTAAAACCATGGTACCGTTTTCTTTTTGAAGATGGTGAGTATTTGGATTATGGAGATAAATTAAGTAAGACGGTTAGAGAAATTAAATTAAAATATGGATATCAAAATTCTAAAAATTATTTAAAATTATTAAAACATTCGTAGAAAATTTTTAATAAAGCGTTCTTGGAATTATCTGATGAACCATTTGAGTCAATATTTAGTATGGTAAAGCATTTACCAGATCTTATAAATATTAGGTTTGATAGATCTGTGTACCAAACTGTTGATAAATATTTAGGCGACAAAAACTTAAATAAAGCATTAAGTATGCATCCATTGCTTGTTGGGGGAAACCCATATAGTACTACATCAATATACCTTTTAATACAGTATCTAGAATGGAAATGGGGTGTTTATTACGC
>JAYOZO010000002.1:72265-72783 GCA_038154165.1 Thiothrix sp. | reverse complement strand
CCATGCAAATGCTCTACCAGCTGAGCTATAGCCCCTTACCTGAATTCTTAGATTAAATATTATACACGTCAAGCCATTTTGAATATAGTAACATTTATTAAAAAATGATGTTAAAGTTTATATATTAATGAAAAATATCAGTCTAAAAAAAATTTTAGTTATCTTTTTACTGTCAAAACCAGTGTTCTGTAGCGACGGTATATGGACAGGCGTGTTTGATATTAATGGGTACGGCGCATACGATTTTACAGGCTTAATAAATGGTAATAAAACAACAGCGTATACTGAAAAAGCAAAAGTTATTTATGACGGAACAATAGAAACAAATACAAATAACGAGTTTATTTGGAATCTTTCTATGTATTTAAAAGATGGTTCATTTTTTGGGACAGCTGAAATTAAAGGCAAGATAATTGATGGAAACATAATGAGCGGAAAGTGGTCAACAGATCCAGCAAAAGACTTTGGCAACATATATCTAAAAAAATATAATATTTCAAACAAATCAGCAATAAATC
>JAYOZO010000002.1:70801-72255 GCA_038154165.1 Thiothrix sp. | reverse complement strand
CCCTCCAACTAACAACACAGCAACAGACACCCAAACCCCCCATAACTCATCATCAAAAAGGGATTTCAATTAATTCAAAAATAAAGCACAGCTTTATAATTAATAACAATAAAATATTGGGAAAAGATGAAAATGGATGTAACTACTATGGAGATCTTAAAAAGCTTAATAATAATATTTATTCATTAAATATTGAAATTGCATCTTGCGGAATATCAGATGGTAATTATGTCGGAATGACTCATATTAATGAAGAAAATAATTTAATAATAAATGCAACAAATAAAAATTTTAGTCTTTTTTTAAAATTTAAATAAATTATTTTTTTTGTGAAATATATATTGCCACTATAACAAGCAATAAAGAAACTATAGAATAAAAACTAATATTTTCATTTAAAAATATAACCCCAACAAAAAAAGCAAATACTGGCACAGGATAATTAACTAAACTCAGAAAATTTGGTCCATAATCATTTATGATCTTATAATAAATTACAGTAGCTAATGCTGTAGAAAAAATTCCCAAAATTATTAATGACAATAATGAGCGTAACTCATAGTTATGAAATAATATATTAGTTCCTTCAATAAAAGGAAATAAAACTAAAAGTTGTATTGAAGAAAATATCATTACAGCTGCTGATAATGGTATTACATTTACATTTTTTATTTTTTTAACTAATAAAGCATTTATGGCATAGAAGAATGCTCCAAATATAACCGCTAGCTTTGAAAGTATGTTTGAAAGGTAATATGAACTATCATTATTATTAAACAAAAGAATAAAGAGTCCTACAAAGCCTATTAAAAAACCCAGTATTTTCCAGAAATTTAATTTTTCATATTTAAATATATAATGAGATCCAATTATTGTAAAAAGCGGCATAAATCCAATCAATATACCAGTTTCGCTACTACTTATAGCAATTTGAGCCCAACTTATTAAAAAAAATGGTATAGATGTACCAGAAAGTCCTAAAATAAAAAGTAAAATAAAATTTTTTTTTATAAAAGTAAATTTATAATTATTCAAGAGTGAGTATATTATTAATATTATAGAAGCAATAAATACTCTAAAGAATGCAATTTGAAGAGGAGTATAAGAAAAAAGAGAAATTTCTATAAAGTAAAAAGCACTACCAAACATAATTACAAGTAAACTAAAATATAGCCATTTAATAAAATTAAAATTTGATAGCATAATTAATAATAAATAAAAATAGACCTGAGTATATTGCGGCAAGAATATCATCTAGCATAATACCAATGCTATTTTTTAGATTATTATCAATCAAAAATATAGGAAAGGGTTTTAAAATATCAAATATTCTAAACAATATAAAACCAACAATTATATTTTCTAACTTTGGCTCAAAAAATATCATAAAAAATAAATATCCAAAAATTTCATCAATGACTATTGATTTGTCATCAGCTTTTTTAAAAATTTTT
>JAYOZO010000002.1:60493-70791 GCA_038154165.1 Thiothrix sp. | reverse complement strand
TTTCTACATTTTGCTAAATCTAATATATAAACAGAAATAATAAAAAAAATACAAAGTATTATAATATTAAAAATTAGAGAATTATTAGAAAGAAAAAAAAATATTAGAATTCCAATTAATGTACCAAAAGTTCCAGGCATATAATTTATCTTTCCAATAAATAAACCTGTTAAGTAAAACTCTATAATTTTATCTTTCATTTTTAAAATGCTCAAAATATTTATTTATATTTATCTTTACTAATTTATTTTTATCATAAAAGGACACTTTCTTTTTATTATTTATACTTCCAACCTCGTATATATCTATATTTATTTCCTTACATATTTTTTTCAAAATATCTACTTTTTTATTATTTACTGTAAATAATAATTCATAATCTTCACCGTAACCTAAAATATCTTCCCAGGTTATTTCTTTTTTTATTAATGGCTCTTTTAGTTTGCTATTTATTATTATTTTATCTAAAAAAATATCAGCCCCTACATTGCTTTGATTTGTTATTTTTTTTAATGATTTTAATATTCCGTCAGACATATCCGTACAGCAATTTGCAAAATCCGTTAAAATTTGACCAAGCTCATTCCTAATATCTGGTAAAAAATAATTATTTATTCTATTTAGCGCCATACTATTTCCAAGTGATCCAGATATAAAAATCTTATCATCTACTTTAGCGTTTGATATAAGCATAAAATTGTTTGATTTTGTATAACCAATTAATGTCATAGTAATATTCATAGGCCCACATGTTGTATCTCCACCAATTACCGAGACATTTAAATCCTTAAAAATACTGTCATACCCTTTTATAAATTGTTTAATATATTCCTCATTCTTATCTTGTATTGTGAGATTAATTAGTGCAAATGCTGGCTTAGCTCCCATTGCTGACAAATCACTAATATTTGATGCTGCACTAATATATCCAAGCTCATAAGGGCTTATATTAGGTCTAAAATGTGTATTTTCTACCATTGTGTCAGTTGTAATTACCATACTAGAAATCTGCTGCGGAAATATTACGCTTGCATCTTCACCAATAGGAACAATAATTTCTTCTCTAAAATTAATATTTTTAGATACTAGATCTATGATGTCATCTTCACTTATTTTCATAATAAATACTTTTTAAAAAATCCTCAAAAAAGGCGTTTACCATTTTATAACTATCTTGCGCACCAAATTTTGAAGCAAGTTTTAAAGACTCTGAAACTAAAATGTTTTTTGGCATATTTGTGTTGTTAAGCTCAAAAATAAAACATCTTAAAATACCTAGCTCAATAGGATTTATTTTCTTTTTTTCGATTTTAGAGACTTTTGAAATAATATCATCTATCTCAGAGATATTACCAATAACACCGTTAACAATTAAATTGAAATGATCTTCACTTGCTTTATCGAAATTTTCATCAGATTTGAAAATTAAAATTAGTTCATCTATTTCGCACATATTTAAGGACCAAGAATATACAGCCTGAAGTGCTAATCTTCGAGACCATATATTGCGATTATTATTTCGCATAGAATTCGTTATTTTCATTTTATATTTTTTTGATAGAATCTATCATTGAAATTGCAGCTTTTGCGACATTGTACCCAATATTATAATTATTTTTTTTGTCAAAATTTATTTGAGATCTATTAATAGCTTGAGATTTATTATATGCGGTTATAACACCAAACATTATTGGTATATGACTTTGTAGATTTAAAATTGATAACGAATTTGCACAAGCCCCAGATATATATTCAAAATGAGCTGTCTCACCTTTTATGACGCATCCAAGTGTTATTATGAAATCTAATTCATGCTTTTTATTTTTTAAATCATTCATTTGTATCTCTTTTGCCATGTATGCTAATTCAAATGCTCCTGGTACATAGATCTTTTTTTCATTTATATTAATTTGATTATTTTCATCGAAGTATTTTTTTACACCAAGATAAAGGTTTTCAACTACATCGATGTTGAATTCTGATAAGATAATTGCTGCATTTATATTTTTCATAACTACTTTGTAATATACTCTTCTACTTCAAGACCGTAACCACCTAAACCATAAAATGTTTTCGGTGAACTTAAAAGTTTCATTTTTGATACACCTAGGTCTGATAAAATTTGACCACCAACACCTAAAGTTCTTCTATCAAAATCTTGAGACAAATCCTCACTTTTTATATCATTTATTTTTTCTATGTCTCTTATTATAGCATCAACTGACTCATTCCATCTTAATATAAGAACTACTCCGTTACCCTCTTTATTTATTCTTTGTATAGCATTTTTTAAGGGCCATCCAGAGTGATGTGATGAGTGCAGAATATCTTTAATTGTATTTTGAATATGTACTCTTACAAATGTAGACCGGTTAGCTTTTATCTTACCTTTTACTAATGCAATATGTATTGTATTTGAAAGAATATCTTGATATGAAACAAGGTTAAATTCTCCATATTCAGTATTAATTAATGATTCACTTTTTTTTATAACAGTTTTCTCATGTTTTGTTCTATATCTTATTAAATCTTCAATAGTTCCGATCTTAATATTATGCTTTTTGGCAATATCCATTAATTCTGGTAGTCTGGCCATAGTTCCGTCGTCGCTCATAATTTCAACTATAACTGCAGCTGGCTCAAATCCAGCTAATCTTGCTAAATCACACCCTGCTTCAGTATGGCCGGCTCTAGTCAATACCCCACCTGGTTGTGACATTAATGGAAAAATATGACCAGGTCTTGAAATATCATTTTCATTAGCATCAGGCATTACTGCAGTTCTAATAGTATGTGCTCTATCATAAGCTGAAATTCCTGTAGTTACTCCTTCAGACGCTTCTATTGAAATTGTAAAATTAGTCTCATGTTTTGAATCAGTATCTTTTTTCATTAAAGGTAAATTAAGTTGCTTACATCTCTCTCTAGTTAATGTTAAACATATTAAACCTCTAGCATATTTACTCATAAAATTAATATCCTCTGGAGTAACTTTGCTAGCAGCCATAATAAAATCACCTTCGTTTTCCCTACCTTCATCATCAACAATTAAGACCATTTTTCCATTTTTTAGGTCATTAATAATATCTTCGGTTTTATGTA
Organism: Thiothrix sp.; assembly: GCA_038154165.1. Taxonomy (GTDB): domain Bacteria; phylum Pseudomonadota; class Gammaproteobacteria; order Poriferisulfidales. The sequence continues at coordinate 67,689 of JAYOZO010000002.1, read as the reverse complement.
ACATTCTTATCTCTTATTTATAATTAGTAATTAATTTTTCTACATACATAGCAATTTTATCAATTTCAATATTTACTACTGTTCCAATTTTATAATTTTTTATTATAGTATTTTTCCAAGTGTGAGGTATTATATTTACATAAAAACAATCTTTAATTACAGTATTAACTGTTAGACTAACGCCATCAATACAAATAGATCCTTTTTTAATAATATACTTTGAATAATAATCATTTTCTAACTTAACGCCAATCTTGTAAGAGCGCGAATCAGATTTAATATCTATTATTTGAGCAATGCAGTCAACGTGCCCACTTACAAGATGACCACCAAGCTTATCATTTAATGTTAAAGAGTTCTCTATATTTACCTCATAGCCAGAACAAATTTGAGTTAAATTTGTAACATCTAAGGTTTCATTTGATATATCCACGCAAAAAGAAGAGCCGTCAATATTGTAAACGGTTAAACAAACTCCGTTAATTGACAAGCTTTCACCTTCTGAAAGAGTTGAAGTAAATTTTTTATCAGTAAATAAAACTGCCTGAATATCACCATGGTGACTATTAATTTCTTGGACCACACCAATTTTTTTTATTAAACCAGTAAACATTTTTCTCAAAATTTATATTTTATTCTAACATCATTTCCAAAGATTTTGACAGAGTCTAATTGAATTTTATTATTAGCTATTCTGTCATTTAAGTTAAAAGATTTTAATCCTTTATCTCCTATCATGATAGGTGCTTTATAAATAATAAATTCATCAAGAAGATTTTTTTTTATTAAAGAAGTTAATAATTCTGATCCAGGTTCTATTAATAAATTATTAATCTCGTATTTAAGGGCTAATATTTTAAGAATACTCCTAATATTTAAGCCGCTTTTATCTTTTTTCACCTTTACATAATCAATATTTTTTTTTTCATTACAAGACGATAATAATGAATTAAATATAATTTTTTTATCAAAGCCTTTAAAAAAATTATATTTTTTTACATCTAATTTCAAATTAGTGTCAAGTACTACACGAATAGGGTTTTTAATTTTTACATAAGATGCTAATTTCTGAGAATCTAATCTTGCTGTCAAATATGGGTTATCAATTTTTACAGTATTTGAGCCAACCATAATTGCGCAAGCTTTGGCTCTTAATTTTTGAACATCTTTCCTTGAAAGAGAATTGCTAATCCAAGAATTTTTTTTTCCAGAAATTTTATGATCCATGCTTATAGCTTGCTTGGCTATTACATATGGTATTTTTTTTTCAATTCTTTTGATATAACCGTTGTTAATTAATTTAGCTTCATCTTTACACAAACCTACTTCGACATTTATTCCATTTTTTTTTAAAAGCTTTACACCTTTACCTTTCACTAAAGGGTTTGGATCAATCATAGCAATAATAACATTTTTTATACCTGATTTTATTATTGCTTCAGTACAAGGTCCTGTTCTTCCTTGATGACAACATGGCTCCATACTAATATACATTGTCATATTTTTATTAATTTTATCTTTTAAATTCCTAAGAGCATTAATTTCAGCGTGCTCTGATCCTGGTTTTTTGTGATAACCTTCTGCAATAATTTTTTCCCTTTCCGTTATAACGCAACCTACTGATGGATTAGGTGATGTAGTATAAATACCTTTTTTTGATATTTTTATTGCTTGCCTCATAAAAATTTTATTTGATTTCATTTTTTTTTATTGAATGATTTTTCATCATCAATTAATTTAAGTTGAGTTTTAAGCATTTCAGGTGTTAAATCTTTTTCAATAATTTCAATTATATCTTGAAATGCTTTTAAGTCATCGAAACTATGATAAACTGAAGCAAATCTTATATAGGCAACTTGATCAATTTCTCTTAACTCTTGCATCACTAATATACCAATTTGGGATGATATAATTTCTTTTTCAGTTAGCGATTTAAGTTTATTTTTTATATTTTGAATTGCTTGATCTATTGCATTTTTATCAACAGGCCTTTTGTTAAGAGCCCTTATAATTCCTCTTTCTACTTTTTGCTCAGAAAAATCTTCTCTAGAGTTATCTTTTTTAATAACTCTAGGAAGATTTAAATCTGCAGTTTCCATTGTAGACCAACGGTTTTGACATCTTGAGCACTCTCTTCTTCGCTTTACTTGAGTGTTATCTGTCGTTAGCCTTGAATCAATTACCCTTGTGTCTTCAAAATTACAAAATGGACAATGCATTCAAAGGCTCAGGTTTAAGCGGCTGAAACAGCATTCAAAGCTACAGATTTTGCATAAACTGGATATTTTTTACATAATTCAATAACTTTTTGCTTAACGTTGTTTATAACTTCTTCGTTATCAAGATTTTCAATAACATCGCACATCCAATTTGTTAACTCTATACACTCCTCTTCTTTAAAACCTCTTGTTGTAGGAGCTGGTGTTCCAACTCTTATACCACTAGTGACAAAAGGAGATTGTGGATCATTAGGCACTGAGTTTTTATTTACAGTAATATTAGCTCGACCTAAGGCTGCATCAACATCTTTTCCAGTAATACCTTTTTCAATAAAGTCTACTAAGAATAAGTGATCATCTGTGCCACCTGAAACTACTTTAAAACCTCTTTTAATAAATTGATTTGCCATTGCCGAAGCGTTTTTTAAAACTTGTTTCTGATATTCTTTAAATTCAGGTTGTAATGCTTCTTTAAAAGCTACAGCTTTAGCTGCAATAACATGCATCAATGGGCCGCCTTGAGTACCAGGAAATACCATTGAACTTATTTTTTTCTCAATTTCTTCATTAGATTTACATATTATAATTCCGCCTCTAGGACCTCTTAAACTTTTATGTGTTGTTGAAGTAACAATATCAGCATATGGAACTGGGCTTGGATATACTCCACCAGCAACCAAACCCGAGATATGCGCCATATCTACAAAAAAATAAGCTCCAACAGAGTCAGCAATATCTCTAAACCTTTGCCAATCTAAAACTCTCGAGTATGCCGAAAAACCTGCAATTATCATTTTTGGTTTATGCTCTTTAGCAAGTTCTTCAACTTGGTCATAATCGATTTCACCAGTTTCAGGATTTAATCCATATTGAACTGCGTTATAAATTTTACCTGAAAAGTTAACTTTTGAACCATGTGTAAGATGCCCTCCGTGAGCTAAACTCATTCCAAGAATTGTATCGTGTGGTTCTAGTAGAGCCATAAAAACTGCAGCATTTGCTTGCGATCCGGAATGAGGCTGAACATTTGCATAGTCAGCACCATATAATTCTTTTAAACGATCGATTGCTAATTGCTCAGCAACATCGACATTCTCACATCCTCCATAATATCTTTTACCAGGATAACCTTCTGCATATTTATTTGTTAAAACAGAACCCTGGGCCTCAATAACTCTTGGGCTTGCATAATTTTCCGAAGCTATAAGTTCAATGTGCTCCTCTTGTCTTTTAATTTCGTCTTTTATTGCTTTAGATAATTCTGCATCAAAGCTATCAATTGTCATATCTTCATTAAACATTTTAACTCCTCACTCCGTGATTTAAAATTTGTAAGTACTAAACGTTATTTTCCGCTAGTGTCTTTATTATGTCAACAATGACAGGGCTTGAGCCTAAATATGGTACAGATTTTATAGATATATCAGGATATTTATTTTTTTCTTGCTCAATTATATTAGGAATATCCTCAAGAACATGCCTTCCTGCTGCCAAGAAATAAGGAAATACAATAATACTAGAGGCATTTTGACTAACGCATATTCTTAGGCCTTCGGGTATTGATGGTTTAGCAATTTCCAAAAAACAGGATTGAACAATATCAAAATTAGAATCACTTATTAAAATTCTATTTGCTAGCTGATGAATCTCAATATTTGAAACTTTTTTTCTGCTACCGTGAGCAATTATAAGTAATGCATTTTTGTTTATTTTCAATTATTTACACCTATAATTTCATTTATATTATCTATAGAGTCCACACTTATACCAGGATCACTAACAGCTAAATATGCGTACACATTATGTCCATTATCGATAAATCTATACTGCTCCAAGCTAAATTTTTTTTCGTTACTTGAAACAAAATAACTTTTATATAGATGCAAGTTTTTAACATTGTAGGCATAGATTCCAATATGCTTATATATATTTTTTGAAATTTTCGCAATTCTTGAAAAACATATTTTATTGCCTCTTACTTCGATTTTAACAGTATTCTGATCATTTATGTATTTTTTGTCTTTAAGAGGATAATATAATGTTGATAAACCGTCATTATTTATAGATTTTTTTGCCAGATAGTTAATATTATCAAATTTTATTTGAGGCATATCTGCTTGTAAGTTAATTATTAATAAATCATCAGGCCATTTTAATTTTTTAGCTAACTCAGCAATTCTTTCAGTACCATTAACATTTTTATTTGATGTTAAGAAAATATTTTTTGTAAACTTTTTTGCTTCTTTAATTACAATATCACTATCAGTTGCTATAAAAACTTTTTCTGCATCTGATTTTAATGCTGAATTATATACATATTCTAACATTGAAGAACCATTAATTTGTGATAAAACTTTTCCTGGAAACCTGGAAGAATCATATCGTGCAGGGATAACAACGTAAAATTTCATGATCTTGTCGCTTATTTAAAAAATATTTTTTTAAGTCTTTCGTATTCATCAGCATCTAATTCCCTAGCTTCTGATTCAAGCATGACTGGTATCCCATCTTTTATTTTATATGCCAATCTTGCTGGGAAAGATATTAATTCATTTGTATCTTTTTTAAAGTATAGTCTACTTTTTGTAACTGGACACACTAATATATTTAAAATTTTATTATTTACCAATTAATTACACCTTTAATAAATTAGATATTCTTTCATTCAACAATATTTTTATATCATTATCAACAACTATTTCTGTTGGGATATAAAATGCATTTATTAAATTAAATTTTTTACATTTAACAAAATCTTTCTCAGTCATTAATATAACTTTGTCATCATTAAATGTTAAATCTTGAATTGCTAACAAATGATGATCAGGGTATACGTGAGGCAATACATTTATTCCCAAATTTTCTAGATTCTTAATCAAAAATTCTGGGTTAGCAATAGCTGTTACCAGATGAATTTCTTTTTCGCTTAAATCTAGAATATTTATTTCATTTGAATTATTGCAAGATATTATTTTAGATATCTCATAATAAAATCCTCTTGCTCTTGATGATTTCACTTTATTAAAAATAATATTTTCATATTTATTTATTGAGCTAGGTAATTGTCTTAATGGTCCAGCTGGTAACACAAGTCTATTTCCATATGGTTTATTTTCTTTGGATATAATAATTTCCAAATCTCTATTTAATTTAAAATGAGTTAATCCATCATCTGATATTACAATATCTAAATCAAAGTTACGAACCAGATACTCATAAGCTAAACGCCTATCCTTACATTTACAGACTATACTGGTTGTTTTTTCTCTTATTAGCATAGCTTCATCACCAACATTCTCAGCAAGGGATGATCCATTAACAATTTCTATGTCATAAGGCTTTTTTGTTTTATAACCCCCAGAGATTACTCCAATATTATATTTTCTTGATGAAAAATAGTTACATAGCCATATTACAATTGATGTTTTTCCTGTGCCTCCAACAGTTAAGTTTCCGACTACTACGACTGGCACACTATTAATTTTATTACTTGTTTGCAAATATTTCTTTAAACTATATATCATTAAATAAACTAATGTTAATGGTAATAACAAAATATTTAATATATATATATCATCTAGCGAGTAAAGATATAATTTTTTTAAAATTGGAAGTTTTGATTTTTTAAACACTATTTAAATACTTGTGAGTTATAAAGTTTGTAATAATAATTTTTCTTTTGCATTAACGAGATATGATTTCCAGATTCAATAATTTCTCCATTATTCATAACTAAAATATTATTAGCTTTTTCTACTGTAGATAATCTATGCGCAATTATTATAGTCGTTTTTCCTTTTTTTAAATCATCTAATGCCAACTGAATAAATTTTTCTGATACTGAGTCTAACGATGATGTCGCTTCGTCAAATATCAAAATATGTGAATTTTTTAAAAATGCTCTAGCTATTGCTAAACGTTGTCGCTGCCCTCCGGATAGTAATACTCCATTTTCACCTATTTTTGTATTAATACCATCAGGCATCTCATTTACAAAATCATAAGAATATGATTTTTCTAGAGCATCTTTTATATCAGCTTCGCTGATATTTTTTGATCCATAACATATGTTATTTTTAATTGAATCGTTAAATAAAATTGTGTCTTGACCGACATAACTTATGTTTTCGCGAAGTATATCAAGTTTTAAATCACAAATGTTAGTGTTATCTATTAATATTGATCCAGAGATTGGATTATATAACCTTGGTATTAAATTTACTAATGTAGATTTACCACAACCAGATTTTCCAACTATTGCAACAAATTCTCCTGTTTTAATTTCAACATTTATATTGCTTAAAACTGATGACTCTGATGCTTCATATTGAAAACATACATCTTTGAAAACTATATTATTATTTATATTTATTTTATCCAATTTTCCATTATCATTTTCTGACGCTTCATCTATGAGTTCAAAAACATTTTCCCCTGCGGCAATACCTTGCTGCAATCTCGCATTAATGCTTGCTAATCCTCTTGCTGGACCAAGAATCATAAACATTGCAAACATAAATGATACGAATGCTCCTACGGTAATAGTTTCTAAAATAAAATCAAAAGTTGATAGCAATATTATCCCAGATAATGATGAGCCTACTATCAACATAATTACTGCACTATTTATGCCTTCTGTAAAAGCTAGGCTCATATGACTAATTTTGTTTTTTTCATTTGTAAGTTTAAATCTATCGCTTTCCTTGGTATAACCTTTAAAAATTTTAACAATTTTATTGCCTTGTATAATTTCTTGGGCAACGTGGATTATACTACCTATAGATTTTTGAGCATCGTGTGTGAGCTTTCTAAACTTTTTGTTTAATGTACTTACCAATATTATTATAAATGGTGCAGCTGTTATAAAAAACAATGTTAGCTGCCAGCTTAAATAAAACATCCATAAAAGTAACCCAATTATAGTTATTGTATCTCTTATTAGGATAATTAAACTTCTTGCGGCAACTGATGATAGTA
>JAYOZO010000002.1:50598-60483 GCA_038154165.1 Thiothrix sp. | reverse complement strand
ACATTGTGTGAGATTCTTGACATCAAATCACCTGATGAAGATTTATCATAGAAAGCTATTGGTAAAACTAATAACTTTTGAAACATCATCTCTCTTAATCTAAATACTAAAGATCTTCCTACTTTTGCCATATAGAATATTGTCAAAAATATCCCAATGGATCTTATAAAAAATATAGAAAATAATCCTAATGGAAGCAAGCTTATGATTTCTTGGTCTCTTTCTATAAAACCACCATCAAGAATTGGCTTCATAATAGCTGACAATGCAGGATCACTTAAAGCTGTAATTAACATTCCTATTATAGCTATTGTAAGTGGCGTTGAGTTGTTTTTTAGTGCAATACTTACTAATCTTTTATAGATCTCCCAACCATTTTTTTTATTATTTTGTCGCAATTTCTTATATAATTCCGTTAATTTAGTATTATAAGAGTATATTTTACAGAAATGATTAAAAATGTAATCAAAAGATTATTCCCAAAATTAGATGCAGTAAAAGAAGAAAAAATTTTAAAGATATTTGGCCCTGCTGTTTTGCAGCCGAATTTATGGCATATTAATAAAAAATCAGTATCTAGGGGTTTTGCTATAGGCGCGTTTTGTGCTTTTATACCATTGCCTGGACAAATGGTATTAGCAGCGTTTCTATCGCTTACATTCGCTGCAAATCTTCCAATTTCAATAATTTTAACTTGGATAACAAATCCTCTAACATATACACCAATATTCTTCTTTGCTTATAAAATTGGATGTTTTTTTATTGCAACAAGTATAGAACCCGAGATAACAAATGAAAAAATAAATTTATTATCAAATATAAAATATATTTGGGAGCCATTATTTTTAGGTTCAATCATACTCGCATTTGTAGGTTCAGTTATAAGTTATTTATTGATAAGAATTTATTGGAGATATTACGTTATAAAGATTTGGTCAAAAAGAAAAAAATAGCTAATCTTTTAAATTTATCAAATCTCCATTTAGTATTGAATATTTTTTGTCTAGTAATGATGCTATATTAAGATCGTGTGTAGCCATTATTAATGATGATTGATTATAATTAACAAGATCTTTTAATAAAGAAAAAATATTATTAGCATTTATTTTATCTAAATTTCCAGTAGGTTCATCAGCAAATATAATTTTAGGTTTATGTACTACAGCTCTAGCAATAGCGACCCTTTGACGTTCACCACCAGATAATTTGTCTATTTGATAGTATTTTCTTTGAAAAAGACCAACTTGTTCAATAATATCATTAGTTTTCTTTTCTATGATTGCTTCATCCTCTCCCTGAATTATCAGTGGTAATGCAATATTTTCTTTTACATTTAATTCTTTAATTAAATGATGAAATTGATATATAAAACCTATTTTATTTAAGCGTATGTCACATAATTCGTTTTCTGTTAGAGATGTAAGTAAACTACCTTCTAATAAAATTTCTCCAGAATTGACTTTTTCTAGGCACGATAAAACGTGAAGCAAAGTACTTTTTCCACTGCCTGATGATCCTATTATGCTGACTGTTTCACCCTCAGAGATATCAAAGCTTATATCATCTAAAATACAAATTGATTCATTTCCTTCTGTAAATATTTTTTTAAGATTTTTACAAACAAGCATTTTAATTACCTTTAAGCACTTCTGCTGGTTTGGTTCTAGATGCATTAATAGATGGATATAATGTAGCTAATAGAGAAAAAACAAATGAAATTAATGAGATAAAAATAATATCAAGAATTCTTGTCTCTACTGGAACTTTACTGATCATGTATATATCTGCATCTAAAATACTGTAACCCAATATATACTCAAGAAACTGCACAATAAAATCAAGGTTATAACAAAATAAACATCCTAAAATTATTCCAAATATGATACCAATAATCCCAAGAAAACATCCTTGAATAATAAATATTGACATAATTTTTTTCGAACTCATTCCAATTGTTTTTAGAATAGCAATATCAGATTTTTTTTCCGAAACAACCATAAATAAAGAAGAAATTATATTAAATGTAGCAACTAAGACTATTAATAACATTAATAGCATAAGCATAGTTTTTTCCATTTGCAATGCTTTAAAAAAATTTTTATTCATCATTGTCCAATCAATAACAATGTACTCAGGGCTAATTTCGTTTCTGATTATTGATGACATAGCTGGTGATTTAAATAAATCAAATAATTTCAATCTTAAGCCTGAAACATAATCATCCATTTCGTATAATTTTTGAGCTTCTTCAATATCTATAAAAACAAGATCTTTATCGTACTGATGCATTCCAAATTCAAAAATAGATGAAACCTCAAATCTTTTAAATCTCGGAACAATACCAATCAAAGTTGAGTTTGCTCTAGGTATGATTAAAGTTAATTTATCACCTATATTTAAATTCATTTTTTTTGCTAGATCAGAACCTATTGAAATTTGATATGGATTATTTCCTATTTTGTTTAAATCTCCTTGTATTATATTATTTGACAAACTCGTCACTTCTTTTTCATATTCAGGTATAATACCTTTTAATTGGATTCCATGAACATTTCCACCATAACTAATCATTGCTTGTCCTTCTACGTATGGAGCAGAAGCAGCTACAAAATTGTTTCTATCAATTTTAAACTTTAATTTATCCCAATCTTTAAGCTCATAATTATTCTGAGTTACAATAACGTGTGAAACCATGCTTAGAATTTTATTTCGCATTTCGCTATGAAAACCATTCATAATTGACATGACTATTATAATAGCAGCTATACCAAGTGATATACCTATTACGGAAGACTTTGAAATTATAGAAGTAAAACGACTATTTTTCTTAGACCTTAAGTATTTATAAGCAAGATATGGTATTATATATTTCATTTTTTACTTGTCACTATAGAGTCAATTGTTAACAAAACATAATTAGATGATTCTAAAACTATTGGTAAAGAAGTTCCTATATAATCACCAGGAGAAACTGCGGCTTTTTTTTCTTTTGAAATTCTTGCCTCTATAATTACTTCGTTAGTAGATGACAGTGTTTGGTTATCAATCATATACATTGTGTTATCAAGTTTAACATTATAATTTCTTTTTTGTTTTTTTACATCAAAAATGTTGATAGCTAATGGCACTCTCATACCACTAGATCTCCTAGCATAAACAAAAAGTATTTCATTACCAGTTATTTTTTCTAACAAAGAATCAGGGATCTGTATTGTTATATTAATAACTGGTTCTTTACTTTGAAAAAAATATAATATTTTATATCTCATCAATTCACTTGAATATGAATAAATTGATACTGATATAATAGGTACAATAAATAATAAAAATAAAATAATTTGCTTATTACTAATTTTATTCGGTTGAATAAAATCTTCTTCATTATTATTTTTTGTATAAATAAAATTTTTCTTATGAATCTTTTTTTTAAAACTAAATTTCCAAAATAAAAAAATTAAACATATTGCTAAAATTATAAAAGGACCATACCAAAGAAAAATTGTGGACTTTTTAATAGGCGGATTATATAAAACATACTCAGTATATCTATCTGACATAAATTTGTATATTTCGTTACTGGATTTACCATTTTTTATTAGCTCTTTAACTTTTAATCTGAGGTCTTTAGCTAGACTTGAGTCTGATTCTGCGAGTGACTGATTTTGACAAACCAAGCACCTTAGGTTTTCAATAATCTCATTATATTTTTTTAATTCGTTTGCGTACAAGTTATTTGAAAAAATAATTAACAAAATATAATATAGAATTAATTTTTTCATTATTTCATTAATGGTAATATAATTTTATTATAAAAATCTTGCTCTATTGGCCCAACATGCTTATAAATTATTACTCCTTCTTCATCAATTATAAATGTCTCTGGTGCGCCATATACACCATAGTCAATTGCAATATTCCCATTTTCATCAACTATAATATTTTTATATGGGTTTCCTCTTTCCTTAAGCCAATTTATAGCAGAGTTTTTTTCATCCTTATAGTTTAACCCAATAATATCAATTTTATTATTTTTATATATATTCATTAAATAATTATGTTCTAATGAACATCCATAACACCAGCTCGCCCAAACATTAAGAATATAAAATTTTCCCAATAAGTCTTTATTAGTAATAACTTTCCCCGAGATTAAATCAGTTGATTTAAAGTCTGGTGCTGTTTTTCCAATAAATGGAGAAGGAATTAACGTTGGATCTTTACCTAAACCTGTATATAAAAAATAAATAATTCCCAAAAAAAGTACAATTAATAATGTTTGTAGCCTAAAGTTCATTTTAATTTTTTTTTAAAAGATTTAAGTTGCTAAATATGCCAAATAAACCACCCAATACCATTAATATAGCACCGAGCCACAGAAGCTGAATAAATGGCTTATAATATATGCGAACAACCCACGAATTATCGTTTATTTTTTCTCCAAGCGCGATATAAATATCTCTTGTTAATGTCGAATGAATTGCCGCTTCAGTCATAATATTTTTTTGAATATTATATATTCTCTTTTCAGGAAAAAACGATATAAGATAATCTTTATTGTTATATAAATCAAAAATTCCCACTTTTGACGTGTAATTTTTTGAAACTTTATTTTTTACATCATTAAATTCAATTTGAAATTCTTGAATTGCTATATTTGCACCTTTTTTCATAATTATCTCATATTGAGATGAATAATAATTGCTTATAGTAATTCCAATAATCAATATACCTATTCCAACATGTGAAATTAAATTTGCCGATAAAGTTCTTGTCTCAGAAAGCTTATACAATGAGGATAAAATAGTAAATATTGCTATAACGATAGCTAGAAAAATAATAAAATTTTCTACTTCAAAATAATAATGTAAAAAGAAATATGTAATTATTAATGAAAATATAAAAAATAATCCAAGTTTTTTTATTAAATTATTATAATTAGTTTTTTCCCAAGCGCTAAATATTGCCGGTGACATCAAAAATACTATTGGAAGCGTTAACGCTGAAAAAATAAAGTTAAAATATGGAGCGCCAACTGATATTTTTCCAAGATCTAATGTGCTTGAAATTAACGGATATAATGTTCCTAGCAAAATTGCAAATGTTGTTACTGTTAAAAATAAGTTGTTTATTAATAATATAAATTCTTTAGAAGAAATATTATAGTTACTATAAGTTATTAGCCTGGGGGATCTAACAAAATATAATAACAGTGATAAGCCGATGACCATTGCCAAAAAAATTAATATGTATATCCCTCTTTCTGCGTCATTTGCAAATGCATGTACTGAAACAAGAATTCCTGATCTTACTAAAAACGTTCCAAGTAAACTTAAAGAAAAAGTTAAGATAGATAATAAAATCGTCCAACTTATAAATATGCCTCTTTTTTCAGATACAATTATTGAATGCAGTAAAGCAGTAATAGCAAGCCAGGGCATGAAGGATGCATTTTCTACTGGGTCCCAAAACCACCATCCTCCCCAACCAAGTTCATGGTAAGCCCACCAACTTCCAAGTGATATACCAATAGTTAAAAACATCCAGGAAGTCATAACCCATTTTCTTAGCCACGATAACCACTCCAATTTAATATTTCCATTTATCAAAATTGCTACAGCAAAAGCAAATGGAACACTGGTTCCCACATAACCAAGGTATAACATTGGAGGATGAATTATTAACCCAGGATCCTGCAAAAGAGGATTTAGATCATTTCCATTTAAAGGTATTGGGAAAATTCTATCAAAAGGATTTGATGTTAATAAAATAAAGAGCAAGAAAAAAAATAACAAAATACCTATAACTGCATGCATATCTACAATTATTTTTTTTGGAATACGTTTTGAAAATAAAACAATTGAAAAGCACCAAAATGCAAGAACCAGAACCCATAACAAAATAGATCCCTCATGTGCCCCCCATACAGCAGAAAATTTATATATATTTTCTAAAGTAAGGTTTGAGTTAGTTGCTACATATCTTAAAGAAAAATTATCGGTTAAAAAAGCATATGATAATAATAAAAATGAAAATAATAAAAATATCAATATTATTAAAGATATATTTTTACTAAACTGAAAACAGTTATCTATATTTATAACTTTCTTTAAAAAAATAAATGAAAATAAACATAGAGATAATGCTGCTGATAAACTAAGTAATATATTTCCAATTTCTGTTATCATTTGTTAAAGATCTCTCTGTTTTTTTCTTTCATCATATCAGCAACTTCTGGCGGCATATAATTTTCATCATGTTTTGCTAAAACTTCTTCTGCTAGAAAATTTTTTTTACTTATTAGTTTTCCTGTCATTACAACTCCTTGACCTTCTCCAAACAAGTCTGGAAGTATCCCAATATAAGTAACATTAAGCTCTTGCTCTAAATCATGAACCGTAAAATTGACTTTTAAACTATTATTTATTTTTTTAACTGAGTTAACTTTTACCATTCCACCTATTCTTATATTAGAATCAATGGGTGCCTCACTATTATGGACTTGGGTGGGAGTATAGAAATAAATCATATTTTGGCTAAGAGCATAAATCAGTATTGAACTAAAACTCGTTATTGCAAAAAAGAATACTAATATTTTAATAATGCGTTTTTTATTTGTCTTTGTTATTTTCATTCTTTTTTTTCTTAACTTCCCTATTTAAGATAAAATATGGGATATAAAAACCAATTACTAATACTATTATAGAAAACACATATGCAGTATAAACAAAGGCTGTATGTTTTCCCATACTCAAAAACTCAATCATTAAGATAACTCTCCATCCATTTAGTATTTTTTTCTCTTTGAAATATTCCTAATCTTACTCTTTTTATTAAAACTGTTAAAAAATACAAGTTAAAAACTAATAACATATATAAAAGCGGTATTAACATTGTAATGTGAGCCGATGGTTTTTCAAATTTTGTAACTGTTGGGCCTTGATGCAATGTATTCCACCATTCTACAGAATAATGAATTATAGGGATATTAATTAAGCCTACTATTGCTAGTAGTGCTGCTATTTTTGCCCCTTGTCTTTTATCAGCGAAGGATGAATAAATAACTATTACCCCAATATACAAGAATAAAAGTATTAATTCAGAGGTTAATCTTGCGTCCCATACCCAATATGTTCCCCAAGTAGGCTTACCCCATATCATGCCGGTTACAAGAGCTATTAGCGTAAAATAAGCACCAATAGATGCACTTTGAATACTAATAATTTCCATAATTTTTATTTTCCAAACTAATGCTATAAACCCAGTAACAGCCATAACTATATAAACTTGCAAGGAAAGCCAAGCAGCCGGCACATGCAAATATATAATTCGATAACTATCTCCTTGCAGATAATCCTTCGGAGCTATATATAGCCCCCAAAAGATACCAACTATAAACAAAGAAAAAGTTATAAAAGAAAGAATTTTAGAAACATTTTTAGTATGTTTATAAAAATATTGTAAGTTTGCTATTTTTGAAATATTCATAATTAATTATTTATACTAATTCTCAAAGTGTATTTAAGTAAATATGGCATAGTGGGTAGTATTAATAGTAAAATTGATAGCAAAACATAGATTTGCAGATCATATGGTAAACCATTAGATACAGATTCAATAGCGCTTGCAGAAAATATTAATACAGGAATATAAAAGGGAACAATTATAATAGGACCCAATATATTATTCATTGAAATACCTGTTGTTAATGCGGACCCAAATATACCAATAGAGACTAAAACAGGTGTACCAAGTAGTAATGTTAAGAAAATAATTGTTAAAGTATGTAATGAAATATTAAACATAATTGATACAATAGGAATAAAAATTATAATTGGAAAAATTGCAAAAAACCAGCATATAATAATTTTTAAAAATAAAATAAATTCTATTGATTTTTCAGACGTTAAATACATTTCTATTACCCCATTATTATAATCATCTTTAAAAAAATTTGATGTACTAATTAATGTGGTAAAAATTATCGTTATCCAAATTATTCCAGGAATAATTTTTGCTATAAGTGACTTGTCAGGACCAATAACAAGAGGAAAAATAGATATTACTAAGAAAAAGAAAATTAATGGTAAAAAGATATAATTCATATTTCTAAAATACGTATAAATCTCTCTTTTGAAAATTATGCTATTCATTATTATTAATTCCTATCATCTTTAAATATTTTGATTTTTCAAAATAATTTGAAAAATCAATATGTGTCGATGTAACAATTAAACCACCACTAGCAATGTGATCTAAAAATAATTTTATTAAATTATTTATACTATCTTCATCTAAAAAACTTAGTGGCTCATCAAGCACCCATATTTTTTTATTCGTGAACAATAATCTTGATAAAGCAACTTTTTTTTTGTTTCCCTGTGAAAGCTCTGAAACTAAATAATTTTTATACTTACTTATGCCAAAAAATTTTAAAATTTTATTAGAATTAAAAATAAAATAAATTCATCTTTATTACTTAAGTCAAACTTGTTCAAATATTCTAAATTTTCATAGGTAGTTAGATTTTCAGAAAGACTATTATTATGGCCAATATAAACCAAATTTTCTAGAATATTACATTCTAGATTATTTATATTTACATTATTAATTTTTATACAGCCATTCTCTAGATGTTGTATTCCACATAAAGATCTAATTAAAGTTGTTTTACCGCATCCGTTTGGACCTGTAATAAATAGAATTTCGCCATTTGATATATTAAAGCTTATTTTGTCAAAAATCAGATTATCACCTTTCAAGCAAGTCGCATTATCTACTATAATATTTATATTTTTCAATTGAAATCCCTGTGAAATTTATGTAAATGCATAATAACATACGAAATAATCTATATAAATTCTACAATAAATACATTTTTTAAAATAATAATGTAGAATAATCAACCTAAATTAAGAAAATAATGAAAATTTCATCTTTTAAACATAAAATTAATTCTTATTTTAATAATAATGAATCAAAGTTATTTGATGGGCTCGTAAATTCATCAGATTCGCTATTTTTATCTTTAAAAAATAGTAATAAAATCATAATTGCAGATAATAACGAAGACGCAGAGAGAATAAGGAAGGAAATATTATTATCTATTGGGCTAAATAATGAAAAAAAATTAATTTTTATTCCCGACACTGAAGAATTGCCTTATGATATGATTGATAGTGATAAATACTTAAGTTCAAAAAAAAATCTAGCCTTAATAAAATACATTAAATCCAATGAAGAATTTTTAACTATAATAACAACAGTTAAGAATCTACAAAAAAAAATTATTCCATTAGATATACTTAAAAAATATACGATAGAATTATTAGTAAACGATTCTATTGATATAAATAAATTTAAAACAAAGCTAACTTGTATCGGATATATACACAACCCTCAAGTAAATTTTATTGGAGAATTTTCAATAAGAGGATCAATAATTGATATATTTCCAGGTGGGTACGAGTCACCAATTAGAATAGATCTAGATGATATAAAAATTGATACAATTAAAAAATTTGATACGGACACTCAAATTACACATTCTGAAAATATACAAGATAAAATATATATAGTTCCAATAAATAATATTATAGTTAATGAAAAAAATATTAAAAATTTTAGAAAAAAATTTCGAGAGATATTTGAAGGCAATCCAAATAATAATGAAATATATACGTCTTTTAGTAATAATATAGTTCCCCAAGGTTTTAATAATTTCTTTCCCCTTCTCTATGAAAACGTTAATGAGTTTCTTGATTATTTTGATAATATAAATGATATTTATACCTTCAGTTCTTTTAATGAAATTATTGATTCAAATATTAATAAAATTAATGAAAAATTTAATTTAGCACAAGAGCACAATACAACATTACTAAATCC
>JAYOZO010000002.1:49159-50588 GCA_038154165.1 Thiothrix sp. | reverse complement strand
AAAAAGTTTTAGATGGTAATTCATATAATTATAACATATCCTCTATTCCTGATAATTCAATAAAGCCATACCTAGAAAAACCACTTAGTGAACTAGAGTTATTTATAAAAAAATTAAATTACATTATTTTGGTAATTAATGATGACAAAAAATTATTAAATATTATAGATATACTCACATCTAATAAAATAAACTATAAACATATTAATGATTTTAATCAAATAGATGATGATAATATTTATATAATTAGTGGCTACTTAAAAAATTCTTTTAAAATTAATGATCTCAAGATAGCTTTAATTAATGATAAAGATATTTTAAAAGATAAAATTAAACAAAAAGGTAATAAAAATTATATAAAATCATCTTTTTTAATGGATCAACTTAAAGATTTAGATATTGGATCTCCAATTGTTCATGATATCCATGGCATTGGGAGATACAATGGTCTTCAATATCTTGAGACAAATAATATCTCAAATGAGTATCTAACAATTCTTTATGATGATAATGATAAGCTGTATGTTCCGGTTTCATCATTACATTTAGTAAATAAATATAATACATCTGAAAATGAAATTGCACCTTTGCATAAATTAGGTGGGTTTTCTTGGTCAAATGCAAAGAAAAAAGCTACAAAAAATGCATATGATATTGCTACAGAGCTATTAGAAATTAACGCAAAAAGAGCATTAAAAAAAACAACAAAATATAATGTTAGTAGTATTGAATACGAAGAATTTTGCAATGATTTTATATACGATGAAACAGAAGATCAACAAAACGCAATAAATGATGTTATAAAAGACCTGCAATCTGAAAAGCTAATGGATAGATTAATATGCGGGGACGTGGGTTTTGGGAAAACTGAAGTAGCCTTAAGAGCTGCATTTGTATGCGTTTCTAATTACAAGCAAGTTGTTTTATTAGCGCCAACAACGCTTTTAGCTGAACAGCATGAAAAAACATTTATTGAAAGATTTAAAAAATGGCCAATTAATATAAAATGCTTATCAAGATTTAAATCTAAAAAAAGCCAAGATAAAATTATACAAGAAATAAATAATGGAGATTGTAATATCATTATAGGAACTCACAGAGTACTACAAAAAGATATAAAATTTAAATCTTTGGGTTTACTAATAATAGATGAAGAACAAAAATTTGGAGTAAAACATAAAGAATTTTTAAAAAAAATAAAAAACGAAGTCAATGTCTTAACTATAACAGCAACACCAATACCTAGAACATTAAATATGTCACTTGGTGGCCTAAGAGATCTTAGTATAATTGCAACATCTCCAGAAAACAGAATTCCTATAAAAACTTATATTTCAAATTGGGAAAATAGTGTTATTAAAGAAGCCTGTGATAGAGAAATAAATAGAGGTGGGCAGATTTTCTTTATTCACAATCGTGTAAATGATAT
>JAYOZO010000002.1:48368-49149 GCA_038154165.1 Thiothrix sp. | reverse complement strand
GTCATATATATAATGAAATTCATAAATTAGTGCCTAATTATTCTATAAAAATAGCTCATGCTCAAATGAGCCCATCAAAGTTAGAAAAAATCATTTTAGAATTTTACAACAAAAAATTTAATATACTTATTTCTACGACTATAATTGAAAATGGAATTGATATATCTAATGCAAACACAATTATAATAAATAGATCAGATAAATTTGGTTTAGCGCAACTACATCAAATTAGAGGAAGAGTAGGAAGAGGCGATAAACAAGCATATTGTTATTTATTAGTAGATGATAAAAATCATATTACAGAAAACGCTAAGAAAAGATTACAAGCTTTAGAAAGCATGGAAGATCTTGGCTCGGGATTCTCTATAGCATCAAGAGATTTAGAGATACGTGGAGCTGGAGCGCTATTAGGGGATTCTCAAAGTGGAAATATCCAAGAGATAGGCTTTTCTTTATACAATAGAATATTGTCAAAAGCAATATCTTCTTTAAAATCAGGAAAAATTCCAAACTATGATAATCCTATAGATTCAATAACAGAGATTGATATTAATGAAGTAACATTAATACCAGAGCAATATATTAATGATATAAATCAAAGGTTAATAATGTATAAAAAAATAGCAAATTCAGAAACACAAGATCAAATAAATAACATAATCCTTGAGTTGATTAATAGATTTGGAAAGATACCAAGAGAAGTGGATAATCTTATTGACGTAACGAGAATGAAAATAAAATATTCGAAACTAGGAGTCAGTAAACTTATAATTAATAAATC
>JAYOZO010000002.1:34950-48358 GCA_038154165.1 Thiothrix sp. | reverse complement strand
AGTAAAGACAATACACTAACATATAAGAAAGAATTTTCAGATATAAGAGAGAAAAAAATTGTT
Organism: Thiothrix sp.; assembly: GCA_038154165.1. Classification (GTDB taxonomy): domain Bacteria; phylum Pseudomonadota; class Gammaproteobacteria; order Poriferisulfidales. The sequence continues at coordinate 48,295 of JAYOZO010000002.1, read as the reverse complement.
ATATCAAATATCATAGAGTCAATAAAATGAAATATATAATAAATATAATAGTATTCTTTAATCTAGTTTTTAATGTTTTTGCAGAACCTGTAAAAAATAATGAGAATAATGAGAAGTTATACCAAATTAAATTATTACTGATAGGTTATAAAGAATCAAATTATATAGAATATAAAAAAAATTTTGTAAGTGATAAATATTTTGAAAATAATCCAATAATTATTAAAGATAATAACTGTATAGTTACCAACGAAAATCTATGTATAAAATATAATTTTGAGCATAAACTTGATACTTTTAATGAATATAAAAAAATTATAGAAAAAAATAGAGATTATGATGTTTTAAGCCATCTTGAGTGGGTTCAAAATATCAGCAGTAAAAAACATATAAAAATAAAAACTGGATATGATTATAGCGATGATATTATTAATGAAGAAGTTTTAATTGATAATATAGATATTCTAAGCTCCGGATCTATTAATAGATATGAGGGCACTATAAGTATTTTTAAGAATAAATTTTTCAATGCTGAATTAATTCTCTATGAAAGAATTAAAATGAAATCTATTGATTTTTTTTCTAACGATATTTTAGTTTTGAAAAAATATATTATTAATCAAAGAATAAAATTAGATAAAATTACATATATTGATCGAGATAACTTTGGGTTTATTATAAGTGTAAAAGAAATAAAAAATGATATTTAGCTACTGCTTTATCTGAACTCTTGTTGGGAAAGCAATTTCTGCCCCGTGTTCTTCAATAATATTGCCAACCCGAATTAAAATATCTTGCTTAATCTCGTGATACTTTGCCCACTCTTTTGTATTAGCATAAGTATTTATGAAAAAATCAATTGAGCTATCGTTATAACTATTAAAATTTACAATAGTAATTTGATCTTGGTCAATATCTTGATGATTTAATAACATATTTTTAACATCGTTAACTATGTGAACCATTTTTGGTAAATCTTTATATCTAAGGCCAATTATTTCTTTTATTCTTCTGTGCGTCATTCTAGAAGGATTTTCTACAATTATATTCATAAATACAGAATTAGGTATATAAATTATATTCTTTCTAAAATTTCTAATTGCTGTTTGTCTCCATCCAATACATTCAACAGTTCCTTCCAGTTCTCTATCAGGAGATCTAATCCAATCACCTTTTTTAAATGGCCTGTCTAAATAAATCATTAGTCCACCAAAAAAATTAGCAAGCATGTCTTTTGCAGCAAAGCCAACTGCAACGCCACCAATACCTCCAAAAGCAAGCACGCCAGATATACTAAAACCAAAGGTTTGTAAAATTATTAAACTAGATGTAATAATAATCGATAATCTAACTATTTTTGAAACAGCTTCATATGTGGCGTCATCAACATCAATATTATTTTTTTTATTATTATTAGTTATAGTTTTTTGAAAATTATTTGTTAAGTTAATTAGGAATAGAGAAATCACAAAGATTACACCAGCTTTCTGAATATTACTTAATACGTCCGAGCTAATACTTAGTGCTTTTAAATCACTATTAAAAAATCCTAGTGTAAAAATAATACCAAATATCCACACTAATATTGTTAACGGTTTATAGATTGAATTAATAACACAGTCATCCCATAAATTATTTGTTTTTTCTACTTGCTTCTTAACTATATTAAGTAGAATTTTGGTGGTAATATTTATTAAAATAATAATAAAAATTATTATAAAAACTTTTATTACCCAATGATTAATATTGTAGTTCTGTAAAAAGTTATCCATTTTTATTATTAGCCTAAATTAATTTCTATTTGCGTCTTTTCATCTATTTTACTAATTTTTTCTATTATAGATTTACGTTTTTTATTTGTTAAAATATCTTTTATACTCAAATTATTTTTCTTAGTTGATAAGTTTATTAACTTATTATTTATATTTGTTTGTTGATCTATAATATTCTCATCAAGAGTTTTAATTACTTGCTCTCTATTGTTACATATAAATAAACAATCGCAACCCGCTTTTATTGAATTTTGAACATTTTGCTGCATATTTCCAAATTCATTTAAAGCATTCATCGATATATCATCTGAATATATCAATCCTTTGAATCTTAATTCATTTTTTAAAATATGTAGCCATTTATATGATAAAGTTGGAGGATATATATCAAAATTTTTATATAGTACGTGAGACGTCATTATACCTTCTACTTGAAAATCAATAGCCATCTTATAAGGAAACATATCATTATCAAAGATTGTTTTGTAATCTCTTCTATCAACAGGTAGCTCTTTATGCGAATCAGTTTTCGCAAAACCATGGCCTGGAAAATGTTTACATATATTTGAGATACCAATTTCACGAGAACCTTTGAGAAATGCTTTTGCAAGCTCTGACACAATTTTTGGCTTTGATGCAAAACATCTTTTTTTCATAATTTCACTTTTGCCATAATCAATATCTAAAACTGGCATAGTATTTACATCTACACCTAAGCATTTTAGTTCAAAACTAATAAGCCACCCTAACTGCTCAGAAAGTTGGCAATATAAGTTATTATCATATGAAAATTTTTTACCTAATATATCTATAGATGGTAATAAAAATAAACCTTTTTTAAATCTTTGAACTTTCTCACCTTCTTGGTCAACATAAATAATTAGAGAAGGAGATCTAAGTGATTTTATTCTATTAATTAAATTATATACTTGATTTATATTATCAAAATTTCTTGTAAATAAAATTACACCTCCAACATTTGGGTGTTTTAATATATCCTTATCTTCGGATGTTAAATCTAAACCAGCTATGTCAATAATTAATCTTCCTAAATTCATAATTTTTTCCTTTAAAAATTATTAACCAAATGTAAAATAAGATTAAAATTAAATTCTTTTTATTATATAATACAAATCATTTTGAAAAAATATTTAATGTTAAGCAAGATTAATATATATGAATAAAGTTACCGTAAAAGACTTAATTAAGTTTGCTAAAAAAGATCTTAATGAGATGTCTGTTCATGAAGTTAAAAATATGCTTGATGATAAACAAACAAATATTATAGATCTAAGAGACACATCTGAGCTAATAGAAAATGGTATCATTCCAAATTCATTTCACGCTTCTAGAGGCCACTTAGAATTTTTTGCCGACCCAGAATGTGAGTATTATAAAAATTTTTTTGATAAAGAAAAAAACTTAATTTTATATTGCCATTCTGGTTCTAGATCTGCGCTGGCATCTAAAACCCTAAAAGAAATGGGATATTCAAAAATTTCTCATATGAAAGGTGGATTTAAAGCATGGATGAAAGAAATTGGTATTATTGAAGATTTTAAATAACATCAGCTATATTTAACAATAATTCTACTTATTCGCATCAATATCGCTTTGCACTTTTTTTGTTATTTCAACAATCTGATCCAATTGCTCGTTGAGTGAATCTAAGCTTTTACTTATTGAGAATAAAATCAACATTATAATAATGCATATTATTGTTAAAATCACCATCATAATTTAGTCTCCTAATTTTTATATAAAATGGCGGAGAGTGAGGGATTCGAACCCCCGGAACCTTTCGGCTCAACGGTTTTCAAGACCGCCGCATTCGACCACTCTGCCAACTCTCCACATTTTAAGGTCGTAATTTACATTCGTTTATATTTACAAGTAAGCAAGAAAGCGTTAATGTATATATATATCATTAATCATGGAGCAATATATGAATAATAGCAATACAACAGTTAGAGGACAAGAGAGTTCACTAGTTAAAAATAAAGTTCTCAAAAATACATATATACTTTTGTCAATGACACTTCTTTTTAGCGCTCTTTCTGGCCTAGTTAGTTACTTGATGAATATATCAGTAGTAAACCCATTTATCACATTAGGTTTGTATTTTATAACATTATATTTAACGGCAAAAAATAAAAATAATCTATCGGGAATATTTTGGGTTTTTTCTTTAACTGGAGTTTTAGGTTTTACATTAGGTCCAATACTTAACATTTACATAAATAGTCTTACAAATGGAACAGAAATTGTAGCAACAGCATTTATGTTAACAGCTATAATATTTCTATCATTATCAGCATATGTAAACTTAACAAAGAAGGATTTTAGTTTCATAGGTGGGTTTCTAACATCCGGTATAATTATTGCTTTTGGTGCAAGTATCATATTATTAATTTCTTCTATGATGGGCTATTATTTTCCATTAATGATGTTAGGTATTTCAAGTTTATTCGCGCTCTTAATGTGTGGTTTAATTCTATATCAAACTAGTTCAATAATTAATGGTGGAGAAGATAATTATATAATGGCAACTGTAACTCTTTACATATCAATATATAATCTATTTACAAGTCTTCTACATATATTATCGGCATTTACAGGCGGCGATGATTAATAATAAAAATTAACAGGAGAAAATATGCCAAAATTCATAATAGAAAGAGAAATACCTGATGCAGGTAAATTAACTACAGACGAGCTTCAAGGTATATCACAAAAATCTTGTTCAGTATTAAAACAACTTGGAACAGAGATTCAATGGGTCGAAAGTTATGTAACCAAAGATAAAGTTTATTGTGTCTATATAGCTCCAAACGAAGAACTAATTAAAGAACATGCAAAAGCAGGTGGATTTCCTGCAAACAAAATTAGCGCCGTGAAAAGAACTATAGATCCAACAACGTCTGAATAGAAATTTTATTTTAATAAAAAATCAATAAATTGGGTGAATTCATCTGAATCCCATTCTCTTTCACCTTGTGCAGAAAATATTATAAAACCTTCCTTATCTACTATAAAAGTCGTAGGAATAGCTTGAACATTCCAATCTTGTAATTTCATTTCTTCATCTAATAAAATCAAAAAATCAACTCCTCCTATTTGTTTCAGAAAATTATCAACTATATCTTTTTTTTGACCTATGTTTATTGCTAAAACTTTGAAATTATCATTTTTTAAATAAATCTTACTAAGATTATTTAAAGAAGGTATTTCTTTAACGCAAGGTTTGCACCAAGTAGCCCAAAAGTTAACAAGAACATAAGAGCCTCTTAATTCTTCTAAGGTCAATAATGTTCCATCAATTTTTTGTAAACTAAAATTAGCAGAAATCTTTCTATCAAGTTTGGTCATAGGATAATTTTTATTATCTGCGCAAGACATTAAAAAAATAAATAAAACTATAAAAAGATATTTTATGAAATTCATAGCTATTTGTTATAACCCATATCTGTATTATTAGCCCAATTTGGATCATCTTGTGTCAAATTACCAACTGGTGTTGAAAGAGCATCAGCTATCAGTATTTCAATATTATCTCCAACGAGAGATTCAAGAAAAATTTTAAGATTATTTTTTTCAACGTTCGTTAGATTAAGCTTTTTTATCATAGGGCTAAGTAACTCATTATCTATTCCACCATTATCATAAAAATCAATTACTTCTTCCAATGTACTAATTGATCCATTATGCATATAAGGTGATGTCAAAGATATATTTCTTAATGTAGGTGTCTTAAATAACCATCTATGGTTTGGATTTTCAGTAATACTATATAAGCCTAAATCATTAGATTTTTTTTGTTGATTTACGCTTTTTATAATTTCATTATTTACTTCAACATATTCACCTGGCGCAATCTGTACCTTAGTTTTCTTTTTGTCTGATAGACCCATTGATTCTGCGTATCCAACACCTGTGTTATGAAGTTTATTATCAAAAAATAAAGCTTCATTTTTTCCAATAGAATGACAAGCTATGCAATTACCTTTTTCAGAAAATACTTTAAAACCATCTTTTACTTCTTTGGAGACTGCATTTTCATCTTTTCCATAGTACCATTTATCAAAAGAAGAATTACCAGATATTAAGGATCTCTCATAACTCGCAATCGCTTTTCCAAAAGTTTCCATAGTTACACCTTCTTCAGGAAATGCCTTTTCAAATAGCTCTACGTATCCTGGAATTAATTTAATTTTCTTTAATGTGAAACCAAAAGATGGCATAGCCATTTCTGAGTGCGCTAATACTGGCTGCCAAACTTGCCCTTCTAGTGAATATTCTCTTGCATCGTGAAATAAAAATTTGTTAAAAGCAACATTTAATAATGTGGGTGTATTTCTTAAATTTGACCTACCTTCAATACCAACAGCAGTTTTAATTTCATTGCTAGTAAACCCTTGTTCTGGTACGTGGCACATACCGCAAGACATTGTATTATTTAAAGACAATCTTCTATCAAAAAAAAGTTTTTTACCTAAATCGATTTTTTCTTTAGTAATAGGATTTTCATTTGGTATAACTAATTTTGGCAAACCAAGTTGTTTCACAGTAACATATTGAATAAGATCAGCTTTTTTACCTTTTCTATAATCTAAACTTAATGAATTTGTTTGATAATTTTTCGAGTCATAGTCTTTTTTATCATCTCCCGGACCTGTATAGCTATTACTATCAGCTTTCGTATGATAACTTAATGTTATTGCAAATAAATTAATAACTATGAAAGTAATATAAAAGAAAGTCGCTCGTAACTTTTTATCCATTGTTTAATAATAAAGTTTTTATATCGTTTATCAATAGATCTGGATGCAAAAAATCAACGTTGTATATATTTCTTATAAATTTTTTGTCATCTATTAAATATACTCTTAGCAAGTGAGATTCAACTCCATCATATGATCCATCATCTTTATATTTTCTAATTACAGGTTGGTCATAATTCTCTAAAATTGGCTCTAACAGGTCCATAGAGTTAGTTGTAAGGAAACTCCATTCTGCACCTATATAAGATAAATCTTTGCCATATAATGACATAACTTCTGGGGTGTCATACTCAGGGTCAAAACTCAAGCTAATCATTTTTAGTTTTGATAATATTTTTTTATTATTTTTTAGTTTTTCTTGTATTTTATAAAAAACAGAAGTTGCTAATGGACATCCATTTGTATCCGTGCAATTGCTATATATGAAACTTAAAAGCGTAATTTTCCCTTTCATAGCGTCGTGCAAATATATTTCGTTACCTTTTTCATCAATTACCTTACCATCTCCAGATTCTCTTATGTTGTATAGTTTATAGGAACCTGGTTTTGGTAACTTAAAATTTAGGTTATCTCTCCAGCCTATCGCAAGAGAATTTCTTTCACTCTTTATTTTATCTCGTTCTGCCTGTATATAGTTATTTGCATATGCTGCATGAAAAATCGTTAAAAATAATATGTATTTTATAAAAATATTTATCATAATAAAAAAAAGGCTAACAAAAGTTAGCCTTAATTCTATCATTTTGTTAGTTATTAATAAATTACTTATCTAACATTGTTACGGACTTTTTATTGTCTGTGATACTTGAATACAATGAATAAGCACCAAATCTCATTTGATGAGCTCTTCCTAATTTTTCTTTATAGAAGTCAATAGTCCATTTATGGGTAAGTTTTTTACTTTCTTCGTCCCAGTCATATAATTTTACCCATTGCTCATCAGCATCTCCAGTTTTATCCCAGTTTCCAAGAAGTGATGTAGAGAAATATGCTCTTTTTCCATCCCAACTTTGAGAAATCATATTTACTTGGGAACCAATTGTTTCTTCGTAAGCTTGAACTGGATTATGTGGATCTGATATATCAAAGTAACGCGCTTTTCCATCCATAAATGTATCTACCCATAAACCTTTATCATCAGCTGTAATTGAAATATCAACTGGTAATGGAACTTTTGATGGGTCGCCAATATCTGCAACAGCTTTGGCTTGCCATTCGCCACTATCATCTTCATAAATTAACCAAATTTTTGAAGTTAAAGCAGTCGTTGTAAAACAATAGTTATTGTTTGACCCCCAAGCACATCTAATTTCAAGTGGCGCTCCTGGAACATCTAAAACTTTTTTAGGCTTTCTTGAATGAAGATCCCAAACAACCATAGTATTACCGAACCTTTTCATAGCTTCGCCATCTTGTAACATTTGGCCAAAATCCATCATATAGTTTGACCAACCAGTAAATGAAGAGGTAAGCATTACATTTCTTCTTGGCTGAACACGAATATCATATCCATAACCATCAGCGAAATTCCCAGTTTTCTTAGCTCCTCTGAGATCTCCGTCTGTCGGAAGCCAGTGAGTAGCAACAAATTCTCCTTTGCTATTATACTCAACTAAAGCAGTTCTTCCGCCATTATCTGTGTTGTTTGAAAGACCAGAAACCATAATTCTTCCAGGTAATGCATAAAAAGTATGAGGGCCAACTACTCCGCCAGATTTTTCAACAAAATCAGTTACAACTTTATGAAGAGTTGGTTTTCTTGGATTTGAATGAACATCAAAAATAAAAATCTTATTACTATCCAAACCACCAGCCCATAAATATTTTCTATCATCACTTAACCCTGAATGATGAGCTTCGTTTCTTCCACCAACAGATAAAACGCTCACAACTTTTGCATAAGTTTTTGACTTTGGATTAACGTCAATTGTAACTAATTTATCTTGCTCATCTCCAAGACCTTCAACACCTAATGTCCAGACATACACATAATCTTCTTGTCCGACAATTTTAGCCATATATGGTGACATACAAGTTTCATCAGCAAAGGATATTGAGCTGAAGATAAACGCAGCAGCTCCAAATATTGAAATTCCAATCTTTCTTAAATACATAGCTCTTCCTCAATTGTTAAATTATTCTACAATCTTATATTATGAACTATTAAGGTTTTACGTCAAGGATATATAATATATGAGGTCATAAATTTATTGATCATACAAACTAGATTACATAAAATGGAAAATATGAAAACAAATTATTTTAAATTTTTTTTTAAGTATATTCTCTTAATTATTGTTTTAATTACTAATAATATATCACAAGCTAGGATTGGAGGAGATTTCGTTCTTCAAACTTATAATAATGAAAAATACGTACTTTCCCAGTCTTCGAAAGTTAAAATTATTTTTTTTGGTTTTTTGAATTGCCCGGATATATGCCCTACTACATTATCAGACGTTTCAAATTTGATGAATAAACTCCAAGGTTTATCAAAAAATTTGGAGCCAATATTTATAACTGTAGACCCTAAAAGAGATACTCCTGAACTATTAAAAAACTATCTTTCTTTTTTTGATAAAAGAATAGTGGGATTAACTGGATCGCAAGAACAAATAGAAAAAGTTTCAAATCAGTATCACGTATATTACAGTTATCAAGATAGTGGTAATGACAGCAACAAGTATACTGTTAATCACACAGCAAATATATATCTTATAGATAAAGATAATAATGTTGAAAAAATATTTATAACCGGAACTCCTTTTTCAGAGCTATATAAATACGTTAATAGATACTTAATGAGAGAAATTAAAAACTTACCTCTTAATTTTAGTCCCCCAAAGAAGAAAGAAAAAATTACTGTTAAGGTACCAAATAAAAAAGGTAATAAATATTTATTAAAATTTTCAGATATATAATTATTATTTGTAATATAAATATCTGTCTGCAACATATCACCTCCTATCCATCCTAGAAGAGCACCACCAAATATTATAATTATAGGAAATTTATCTATAAATTTTAAAATAAATTTACTTCCCCAGACGATTATTGGAACACTAAAGATAACCCCAAATATTACTAGATATACATTTCCGTCAGCAACAGCAGCAATGCCTAATGAATTATCTAAACTCATAATTAAGTCTGCTAAAATAATGGTTTTTATCGCATCAGTAAGATTATCTTGCTGATTTACAACCACATCTATTGTTTTTGTGTTATTAATTATTAACTTAACACCAATCCAAATTAATAATAATCCTCCAACTATTTTCAATCCTTGAATATTCAATAGTATAGATGCAAAAAAAACCATAATAACTCTTAAAATTATAGCACCCAAAGTACCATATAAAATTCCAAGCTTACGTTGTTTTTCTTGAAGATTTTTGCATGCAAGTGCAATAATAATTGCATTATCTCCACCTAATATAATATCTATAGCAATAATTTGTAGTATGGTTATTACTGCTATGTTATTAAAAATTTCTTCCATAAAAATTATATTTGATTATAGATTTAGACTAAGTTTAGTTTACGCTTTTTTATCTATTTTAGAAGCAAGTATAAAATCGCTTTCAGCTAGTCCTTTAATTGCATGTGTATAGATTTTCACAGTTGCATATCCCCATCCAAATGCTAGATCAGGATGATGTCCTTCGATTTCAGATATATCGCCAACAATATTTACGAATTTTTGACTCTCCAGAAAATTCTTAAACGTAAATTCTTTGAATAAATAATATTGCAACTCTTCATTTTGTTTAAGAACCCAACCATCCACTTTTTTTAAATATTCTTTAATTTGCTCTATGTTAAAAGGCGAAATACCTCCTTCACACGGAATACACTTCTTTTTGGATAAATCTTCATTCATGATTTTAATCTCACAATAAAAAAAATTAAACATAGCACAATCAAGATATAAAGCAATTAAATTGGTTATGATTTTTTTATTGCATATGCTACATCAATTGCTTGCTTATTTTGCCACACATCGTGAACCCTAAAAATATTTATATCTGATAACACTCCAATTGCAGATGTAGCGCAAGTACCTGATATTCTATCTTGGGGGTTATTTTCACTTGATAATTCACTAAATATTTTTTTTCTACTTGTGCCTAATAAAGTATAATAACCTAAGTTTGATAAATTTTTTAGATTTTTTAATAATATTAAATTATGTTCAGTATTTTTACCAAAGCCAATTCCTGGATCTAAAATAATTTTATTTTTTGATATTCCACATTGTTCTGCTTTAAAAGCTTGTTCTAATAGAAATTCTTTAACTTCCTTGTACACATCAGAATATGAAGGGTTATCTTGCATTGTTTTGGGCTCTCCTTTCTTATGCATTATACAGTAATATAATCCATGCTCTGCTACTAGCCTTACCAAGTTCTCATCATCGGTTCCACCACTAATGTCATTAATCATATCGATCTTAAGATCTATAGCTGCTTCTGCAACTTCTGAAGATGTCGTATCAACGCTAACAAGTATGTCATTTGAAATAGCTCTTTTTAATTGAGAAATCACATCAATAATTCTTCTTTTTTGTTCTAACGGAGAAACCCTTTCAGACCCAGGCCGAGTTGATTCACCACCAATATCAATAATTTTAGCGCCTTGTTTAATCATAACTAATGCTTTATCAACAGCGGATTGAGTTGATGGATAAGACCCTCCATCAGAAAAACTATCAGGAGTTACATTTAATATACCCATAATTATAGGTTTTTTAAAATTTAATTTTTCAGTCATAAGTTAATTATACTTAATTATATCAAAAATACTTATCTCTTTACCTAAATCGACCGACATAAGATCTTTTGAGAAAATAATATCACCATTGTATTCCTTCTTAATTTTATTTAAAACCTCTGACTCACTTATATCAAACAGTAAAGCATGATTGAGTATTGTGAGCTTTGGATTTGTAATATTCAAAATTTTTATTAATTGATTTATATTCGTATGAGTTTCAAAAACTTTTCTCAACTTAGTATTATCGTCATAAATTTTTTTTGATGATGCAATTACTTCATGAATAAGAATATCGCAGTTTTTTGCAGCATCAATTACATTTTGAGAATAAGATGTATCTCCAGAATATACTACAGTTTTATTGTTGAATTTAATTTTAAAACCATATGATTCCTCAATATGGCCGTGTGAGTTTTTAAAAAAATTAATAGTTATTCTTCCGCTTTTTACTCCTAAAGGCAAAGTATCAAAAGAATGACATTTTAGTTTTGAATAATTATTTTTTTCATATCTATAATTTATATCTTCAGTATAAGAATTAATTATGTTTTGGCAGAACTTTTTAATACCTTTTGGCCCATATATATTCATATTATCTTTTTTTTGCCATAGATTACTCGTAAGCCAAAAATCTGGTAATCCGATTATGTGATCATAATGCAAATGCGATATAAAAACGCGATTGACTTTTAAGAAATCATTTCCAATTTGGTTTAACCTAATACTTGTTCCTCTTCCAGCATCTAATAATATTTCTTGATCACCATTCTTTATAAGTATAGATGGCCCTAATTTATCAATGTCTGGCCTAGGCGTTCCCGTTCCTAAAAAAGTAAAATTTATCACATCGCTTGCAAATACATTTGTAGTTATTACAATAATTATAAAAAAATATTTAATCATTAGCGTCTATTTTCAAAACTGCCATGAAAGCTTCCTGCGGTAGCTCTACTTTTCCAACCTGTTTCATTCTTTTTTTCCCAAGTTTTTGTTTTTTTAATAATTTCATTTTTCTTGTTACATCCCCGCCGTATAATTTAGCAGTTACATCTTTTCTATAAGCTTTTGTTGTTGCCCTTGATATTATTTGAGAACCTATAGCTGCCTGTATAGCAATATCAAAATTTTGCCTTGGTATGACGTCTTTCATACCATCTACTAATTTTCTACCTATGCTTAGCGATCTTGATTTATGCACAATTAATGATAAAGCATCAACTTTCTCGCTATTTATTAGTATATCAAGTTTTTGTAATTCAGATTTTTGAAATGAATGGATGTAATAGTCAAAAGACGCATAACCCTTTGTGCAAGATTTAAGCTTATCAAAGAAATCTAATACAACTTCGTTTAAAGGTAAATAGTACTCTATTAGGGCTTGCCCGCCTACGTATGAAATTTTTATTTGTTTACCTCTTTTTTGTTCGCATAAGGTTATGACGTTTCCAATAAAATCGTTTGGCACCAACATAGACGCGTATATAATTGGCTAATGTATTTCCTCTATGCTTGAAATATCAGGTAATGAACTTGGATTATCTACCTCTATAACGTTACCGTTTTTTTGAATAATTTTGTAAATTACTGTTGGGGAGGTTGATATTAAATCAAGTTTGTATTCTCTTTCTAAGCGCTCTTGAATAATTTCCATGTGTAGCATACCTAAAAAACCACATCTAAATCCATGACCTAAAGCTTTTGAAACTTCTGGTTCATAATTAAAAGATGAATCATTTAATTTTAGTTTTTCTAATGCATCCCTAAAATCCTTATAATCATCACTATTTATAGGGAATAAACCAGCAAAAACTTTTGGTTGTATTTCTTTAAATCCATCTAAGGGTTTACTTGTATTATCATCATGTGATAAAACTGTATCCCCAACTTTTGCAGATGCTATATCTTTAATTCCTGCAACTAAATATCCCACTTCACCTTCCTTAATTTCTTTAAGCTTGCTAATTTTAGGGGAATAACACCCAAGTTCTTCAACTTGATAAATTACATTAGTTGATG
>JAYOZO010000002.1:33793-34940 GCA_038154165.1 Thiothrix sp. | reverse complement strand
TTTAAAGAGCCACTAATAACTCTTACTAATGATACAATTCCTAAATAATTATCAAACCAGGAATCAATAATCAAGGCTTTAAGTTTTTTGTCTTTATGATTTTTTGGTGGAGGAATTTTTTTAATTATACTCTCCATTAGTTCTTCTACCCCATATCCTGTTTTTGCGCTAACAGATATAGAATCTTCTGTATCAATTCCAATAATTTCATTTATTTGTTTTTTAACATTCTCGGGATCCGAAGATTGCAAATCTATTTTATTTAGAACTGGAAGTATCTCTAAATCTAACTCAATTGCTTTATAACAATTTGCAACACTTTGCGCTTCAACTCCTTGAGAAGCATCTACAATAAGCAGCGCTCCCTCGCAAGCAGCTAGAGATCTTGATACTTCGTACGAAAAATCAACATGGCCTGGTGTATCAATTATATTAAATTGATAAGTTTCGCCATTTTGGGACTTATAATACAACCGTACGCTTTGAGCTTTGATTGTAATTCCACGTTCTTTCTCTAAATCCATAGAGTCTAAGATCTGCGTTCTCATTTCTCTATCTGATAATCCGCCACAAATTTGAATAAATCTATCTGCTAATGTTGATTTACCATGGTCAATATGGGCAATAATAGAAAAATTTCTAATTAAATCATTATGAATTTTAGACATACAAAATTACTCTATCTTTATAGCAAGATAAATAGAATTTCCCTGTGATCTCTTTATTAATAAAGAAGCAAAATCACCTTTTTTCATACTCTTAACAACATCTTCAAATTGATTTATATTTTCGACATTGACACCAGATATCTGATATATCACATCATTTTTTATGAGTCCTGATTCGAGTGCTGGGTTACCTAAAATTTCTTTGACAGAAATACCATATTTATCATTAACGTCTAAGTTTTTTCTTTCAGAGTCAGATAAATTTGATATTCTCATGCCTAATATTTCTTTTGTCTCAGGTTTATCATTTTTTATATTATTGTTCATTACAATATTTTGTGCTGGTAACTCCTCGACTTTAAATTTAATATTTTTTATTTTTTCATTTCTTAAAATTTCTATTTTCACATCTTTACCAATTTTTGTATTTCCTACGATTGGAGGTAAAGAAGAAGAGGTTATAATTTTTTTACCATCAA
>JAYOZO010000002.1:2978-33783 GCA_038154165.1 Thiothrix sp. | reverse complement strand
ATCTCCAACTTTTAAATCTGATTTTGAAGCTGGACCATCTGGTATAATTTTAGAAATTAATGCACCAGAGGGATTTTCCATGCCAAAAGATTTTGCTAAATTATTTGTGACTTCTTGAATATAAACTCCTAACCACCCTCTAGAAACCTTTCCAGCAGATTTTAATTGACTAACTACATTATTAGCAACATCCATTGGAATAGCAAAAGATAAACCCATAAAACCACCGGATCTACTAAAAATTTGTGCATTTATACCAACAACTTCTCCATCTAAGTTAAATAGCGGCCCACCAGAATTTCCTGGGTTAATAGCAACATCAGTTTGTATAAATGGGACATAATTATCATTTGGTAAGCTTCTTCCTATAGCGCTTACAATTCCTGCAGTAACTGTACTTTCAAATCCAAATGGAGAACCAATTGCGAGAACCCATTGACCAACTTTTAATTCTTGAGAATTACCAATCTTAACTGGCTTTAGATTTTTTGCTTTTATTTTTAACAAAGCTATATCACTTGAAGGATCTGAACCAATTAACTTTGCATCTAACTCTCTTTTATCATTTAGTTTAACTATAATCTGATCCGCATCTGCAATAACATGATGGTTTGTTATAATGTATCCATCATCAGAATAAATAAAACCAGAGCCAAGTGATTGTGCTCTTCTAGGCAATCTCTTTTCTGGATTTTCAAATCCTTTATCCCCAAAAAATTTTTTTAAAAACTCGTTAAGCTCATCGTTTTCTAATTGAGGATGGTTATTACTTTGTTTGTTATTTATTCTTACAGTACTTATATTAACTATACTTGCACTATTGTTCTCAACAAGGCTTGTGAAATCAGGAAGGTCAATTTTGCTTGCATAACATATGTTAACTAGAGATATAGCCAGTGTAGAACTGTATAGTATTTGTTTAATTAAATTTTTCATATTTTCTCGTATTGATAGTTATTTGCCATATTGTTTATTTTATATTAAATTATACTAACTATAACATAAAGGTTGTATAAAATTTTAAAACAAGTTGAAAATTCAAGATTCTTTGATGTCCTAATAATTGGAAGTGGAGCTGCAGGTAATAGTCTTGCTTTGCAATTACCAATCAACATGCAAATTGGACTTATCTCAAAAACTGATTTACACGAAGGAAGTACTTATTATGCCCAAGGTGGAATTTCGGCAGTATTAAGCAGCATTGATTCCATAAGTCAACATGTTGAAGATACAGTCGATGCTGGAGCTGGACTATGCAAAGTAGATATTGTAAAAAATGTAGCAAAAGAATCAAAAAAAATTATCGAATGGCTATCAGATCAAGGCGTTGAATTTACAAAAAATGAATCGGATCCAAATAAAAATCTTCATCTAACAAAAGAAGGTGGTCACACTTATGCAAGAATTGTGCATGCTGATGATAAAACAGGGGAAGTAATTCAAGAAAGCTTAATTGCAAAAATCAAGAAGCAAAAAAATATAGAGTTATTTACTTATCATGTTGCTGTTGATTTGATTATAAATAAAAATTCAGATAAGAAAGAAAAAAAATGTATTGGTGCTTATATATTAAATAAAAAAAATAATTTAATTAATATTTTTAAAGCAAAATTCGTTGTTATAGCAACAGGTGGTGCTAACAAAGTTTATTTATACACAAGTAATCCTGATACCTCCTCAGGTGATGGTATAGCGATGGCATATAGAGCTGGATGTGATATTGCCAATATGGAATTTATGCAATTTCATCCAACTTGTTTATTTCATCACAAAGCAAAGTCTTTTTTAATAAGCGAATCATTAAGAGGAGAAGGTGGGAAACTCCTTCTGCCTAATGGAAAAGAGTTTATGCATAAATACGACCCTAGAGGTGTTCTAGCCCCAAGAGATATAGTTGCAAGAGCGATAGATAGAGAAATGAAAATTTATGGGTTAGATTATGTTCTTCTTGATATTTCACATAAAGATACATCTTTTATTAAAAAAAGATTTCCTAATATATATGCAAAATGCTTAAAATATAATATTGATATTACAAAACAAGCTATTCCAGTAGTGCCAGCTACACACTATACATGTGGAGGAATAAATATAAATATTAATGCAAGAACAAATATTAAAAATCTTTATGCTATTGGAGAAGCCGCGCACTCGGGACTTCATGGCGCAAATAGAATGGCTAGTAATTCTTTATTAGAATGCATTTTCTTTTCAAAAAAAGTAATAGAAGATATAGAAAGAAATAAAGATGAAAACTCAAATGAAGATTATGATGAAATTATAAATAATAAAAATAAGATAATTAGTGAAGAAGTACTAATTAAGCATTCTTGGAAAGAAATCAGAACATTAATGTGGGATTATGTTGGGATTGTTAGAAGCAATGACAGACTAATTAAAGCTAAGTCAAGAATTTTATTATTAAAAAAAGAAATAGAAGAGTCATTTAATAATAACGAAATATCAAGTGACCTTATTGAATTAAGAAATCTAGTTTTTATTGCTGAAATAATTGTTGAATCAGCTCTGCAGAGAAAAGAAAGCAGAGGTCTTCACTATAATATAGACTACCCTGAAACATTAAGCACTGCTCAAGATACAATTATAAACATAAATAAAGAATTTTCCTCTAAGAAATATCAAGAAAAATAGTGTTTCTATAATATTTTAATTCTTCAATAGAGTCTTTAATATCCTGCAAAGCAACATGTTGAGGTTCTTTTCTAAATTTAATCGTTGGGTACCATCTACTTACCAATTCTTTTATTGTGCTTACATCTAGATTACGGTAATGAAAAAAACTTTCAAGTTCTGGCATACATCTCGCCAAAAATCTACGGTCCTGACATATGCCACTTCCGCACATTGGTGATATATTTTTATCCAAATATTTAGAGACAAAATCAATAGTTATTTGTTGCGCATCTGTATAAGTATATGAACTTTTTAATATTCTCTCAATCAAACCAGACTTATTATGCTGATTTGTATTCCATTCATCCATTGAATCTAATGAATCTTTTGGGGTTTTTATAGCTACGACTGGCCCTTCTTCAAGAATATTTAGATCTTTGTCAGTTACTATTGTAGCAATCTCTATAATTCTATCGTTAATTGTATCTAGACCAGTCATCTCAAGGTCTATCCAAATTAAATTTTGTGAACTTTTATTCATAGAGTTAAAAGATAGCACATCACAAGTATATTTTCCGATTTTTATTAATAAATTGTTCTTTTATCAAATGCTTTAGACAAAGTATGCTGATCTAAATATTCCAACTCTCCGCCAACTGGAACTCCTTGTGCTAACCTAGTAGTCTTTACTGAGTTTTTTAAAGCAATCTCACTTATAACGTGCGCAGTTACATCACTTTCAACTGTATAATTTAAAGCTAAAATAATTTCATCAATATTTACTTCTTGAATTTTTTTTTCTAATAAATCTAAACCAATTTCTTTTGGCCCAATTCCATCTAAGGGAGATAACCTGCCTAATAATACAAAGTATTTACCATTATAATCAGTACTATTTTCAATATTCAAAACATCAGCTGGACTCTCTACAATACATAATGTATTTGCTGTTCTAGTATTATCAGAACATAAATCACAAATATCGTTTTGGGAAAGATTTCTACAAATTTTACAATTTACTGTATTTAATACAACTTCTCTCAAAACGTCAGACAAATTTATAGCTTCGTCTTTTGCCCTTTGTAATAGATAGTATGTCATTCTTTGAGCAGTTTTTTTTCCAACTCCAGGTAAGCAAGTTAACGCTTGAATCAAATCATCAATTAATATTTTATTCTTTCGCATTCTTTAAAAAGGCAAATCTGTTGGAATACCTTGCTTTGATAGTGCAGACATTTTTTCAGTCGTCATTTTTTCTACTTCTTTCGAAGCTTTATTTAGCGTATCCATTAAAAGACTCTCTACAAGTTTTTTATTAGATAAATCATAATCTTCAGAAAATGATATTTTTTGAATAATATTATCGCCATTAATAATTATTTTTAAATTATTATTGGAATCGCAAACCGTTATGTTTGTTTTTGAAATGTCTTTTTTTATGTTTTTCATTTCTTTTTTTAATTTTTGGGCTTGTTTCATAAGACCCATCATATCTCCCATTCCACCAAGTCCTTTAAACATATTATTCTCCTTCTAGTTGCTCTGATGTTATATTTGAGTTATTTATACTTTTCGCATTAAACTTCTCTTTAATGGTTTTTACAAAATCGTTGTTTTCAAATTGTTTTTCTGCATCAATGATCTTTTTATTATAATCTATTTTTTTTTCATTATTAATAGTTATTAAATTTTCTTTAGAATTTTCAATTGTGATATTAATATCTTCTTTTAAAAAACCTGATAATGATTCCTCTAATTTTTTCTTTGATTGATCGGTAATTAAACTTTGCAAGTTCTCTTCAATATAGAAATTATAGTTATTTCCTTTTTTTGAATTGAAAACTATATTGTTAGCTAAATTTTTTGTTATCGCATCTATTTCTAATCTACTAATAACAATTTTCCAATTTTTTTTTAAATCATAAATATTTTCTTGAAAATCTTTCGAAACGTTATTTGATTTAGTAGTAATTTTTTTTCTTTCTATCCTTTCAGTTTTTACTATTTTTTTTTTTTCATCAAAATTATTATTCTTTTGTTCTTTGTATTCGAACGGTGTAAATATTAGCATTCTGATTATTGCCATTTCAAATCCACTTTTGTAATTTGGCGCATACTGTATATCTTTAAGATTTGAAATTCCAATTTGATATAGGATTTGTATTTCTTCTTCTGAATATTTCTCAGATAGCATATTAATACTCTTCGAGTAAACATTGTCGTTAATTTTTTTTGTAACCTTAAATATAGCTGTTTGATGAAAAATTGAAATTATCTCTTTTAGTAAATATTTATAGTCAATTGATTGATAATATATTTTATCTATTAAGCTTAATATCTCATCAATATTTTCGTCTACTATATATGATATCAATTGATTAATATTATCTGATGGAATTAAAAACAGTATCTTAGATACGTTATTATCAGTGATAACATTATCACCGTGAGAAATACATTGTTCTGCTATACTAATTGCATCTCTCATACTTCCATCTGCAATTTTTGATATATTTTTTATTGCAGCATCTTCAAAAGTAATATTTTCTTTATTTAAAATTTTTTCTAATTGTATCTTTATAATTTCTGAAGGTATTCTGCTAAGATTAAAATGTAAACATCTGGACAAAATTGTACTTGGAATTTTTTGCGGATCGGTAGTTGCTAAAATAAATTTTACATATTCTGGCGGCTCTTCTAAAGTTTTTAGTAATGCATTAAAACTATGAGTAGAAAGCATATGTACTTCATCAATTATATATATCTTATATCTTCCTTGAGTCGGCATGTATTGAACATTATCTAATAACTCTCTTATATCCTCTACTTTTGTCTTTGATGCAGCATCTACTTCATAAATATCTACGTATTGACCCGCGTCTATAGAAATACAACTTGAACATTTTCCGCAGGGCTCAGCAGTAATGCCATTTTTTTCACAATTTAAACATTTTGCTAGTATTCTAGCTAATGTAGTTTTACCAATACCTCTGGTGCCTGTGAATAAATATGAGTGGTGTAGTTTATTATTGTTCAAACTGTTTACTAATGCAGTAACAACTGGCTCTTGTCCTATTAGATCAGAAAATAATTTTGGTCTCCATTTTGTTGCAAGCACTGTATTTGTCATAATTAAAATATGCTACCACATTTATAGTTTCAAATAATATATTTTATTGAAATAAAACCATTATAATAATTGGCACATATATCAAGCCAAAAAGTGTTGAAAATAATACAGAAGATGAAACTTTTTCAGGATATACATTAAGAGCAGTTGCAAATATAACTGTATTAGCAGCAATTGGTACAATAGCTAACAATATAAAAGCACGATAGACTTCAATATTGTTGTATATTACTAATATGTGATAATCTAATAAAATTAATAAAATCATTACAAGTGGCCATACAAAAAATTTTCCTAAAAAAGATAATCCAATAAATTTATAGTCAAAAGAAAAATTATTAATTTTTGAAATGCCAAAACCTATAAGCATCATGCCTAAAACGACGTAAGCCCCTTGCATACTAATAATGAAATTATCCATTACTGTTGGAAGTGAAAAATCAAAATATAAAAATATAACTGCAAATAAAAATGCGTATAGCGCAGGAAGCTTTTTAAGTCTTTCTAGAGACTCATTTACAGTATACCTTCCACGAGCAGTTAAATAATAAACTATTGTATTTTCAAATATTGTAACACCCAAAGTTCCTAAAATATAAATACTAAAAATTTTTTGATCAAAAAGAAGTAATGCGACAGGTATTCCAAAATATCCTGTATTACCTTCTGCGGAAACAATCGCAAGAACATTAGCTCTAGCATCGTTGTATATAAATCTTCCGTATTTATAAAAAATATATGCAATAAAAGAACACATTAAAAATACTATTACTGGAATTACAAAAGTACTTAGAGACAATCTTGAGTGAGTTATAGCTTCAAATATTACAAAAGGCGCAATTACGTAAATAATAAGCTTACCTATTCCTTTTGAATCTATATTTAAATATTTTCCAGCAATAAATCCTATTATAACATATATGTATAAAGGTAAAATTTTATAAAGAATTGAAAAAAATATTTCCATTTATTAACTATTGCTTTAATGGTTTTTTGAATTTATAAAATTCATAAATATATCTGTAACAGGATATGGGCTTTTATAACTTTTTAAAAATAATGCTTTCAAATCCATAGCTAATAGATTAGGGTCATCGGTAATATCGTCATGAACAATCATACCTTTATTGGTTTCCATAAAAGAAAATCCAGTAAAGTGATTTAAACCTTCAATTTTTAAAATATAATTTCTTACCCCGACATATAATATGTATATTTGAAAATCTAAAATTTCTGTGTTTATCTCAATTTGATCACTTTTCAATTCAATATTTTTAATTTTAAATTTTTTTAAATTAATTTTAACTTCTCTTAATGACAAATCTTTATCAGTCAATATATTAATCACAGAACTTATAAATGGGACTAAAAAATCTACAGCTTGCTTTGCTAATGTGTTTCTGATCGATTTTTGTAATTTTATTTTACTTTTATCCATAAAATTTTTAAGATTTACAAAGAATTAATAATACTGCGGAGAGAGAGGACTTCTAAGTCAGTATTTATAACATTTTATATTGTCTAACAATGCTCTCTATAACCCCTATCCTATTACTTTCTTGTCTTATATAGTCTAACGCAGTATCATATAATCTTACCCTAAACCGTATATAAAACCGTATATAAATAATGGCTAAACTAAATCTATTAAGTAATCTTAAAGTAAAGAATGCTGCTTGTCCAAAGGATAAAGCCAGTACTATGCTTCACGATGGTGGTGGATTGTATCTTCGCGTATATGCTCATGGTAGAGCTAATTGGGTTCTCCGTTTGTACCGAGGCAGTGAAAGTAATTTTGCCAAGGGGTTGGGTTCGTACCCAACGGTATCTTTGGCAGAAGCGAGAAAATTGAGAGATAATTATAAGGCTTTATGGAAGCAAGGTATCGATCCCTCCGTTGTAAAACAAAAAGACAAGCTAACTACTCACTCAGATCATGAGTTAACGTTTGAGAATGTCTATCAAAAAACTCTTAATAATAGAATTGCTAAGCTATCCCAAGGCCATCAAGATAGATGGACTCAAACTTATGAGAAGTACCTAAAGAAACCGCTGGCAAAACTACCCTTAACAACTATAGATGACGTCGTGGTATTAAAAGTGATCGAAGATATATATAAAGTTGCACCGACTACTGCACAGAAAGCCAAGCATCAAATTAGTGTTATATTCACCTATGCCAAAGAAAAAAAATGGTATCGCGGTGCGAATCCATGTCATGAGTTAAAAGGCAACAGTTTAATAGCTCCACCAAAAGCAAAACACTTTGCCTACCTTGAAGAGCATAAAGTAGGTGAATTTTTAACTAAACTAGATAGGTATCCAAACGAATTTGTGAAAACATTTTTAAAGGTAGTTATGTTAACTGCCTTAAGACCAGGGTCAATAAGAAAAGCTCGATGGTCTTGGTATAATACACAAGAGAAAATATTAAATATCCCTGGTGCGCATATGAAAAATGGTGAGGATTTTAGATGTCCATTACCCACACAAGCAATCCAGGCTCTTGATGATTTAAAAATTTTAAGTGAGGGTAAACAAAGCACTTATATATTTGAGGGACTTAAAGATAAAGCAATATCAAACAATACGGGCAGACAAGCTCTGCAAAGTATAATGAATGCCAAGTACACCGTTCATGGATTTAGAACCCTCTACAATAGAGTGGTGACCAAAATGGGTAAATTTGAAGTTGAGAAAATTGAAGCGCAATTAACTCATGCCTTTACACAAAACGATTTAAGAAAAGTATATCTAGGCGGAGAAGATTTTTTAGAAGCGAGAAGAGAAATTGTTCAATCCTATGGGGATTGGTGTGACAAACAAAAGAAAATATATCAAAGTGCTGATTAATTAAAACTCAAGTTTCCAGTATTTTTTTAAAAACTTTTTCTGACTGCCTGTCCAATCCTTCACAGCTATTCCCCCAACAACATCGTTCTGAAAACGCCAATTAACGTATCCAAACATTTTATATATACGAAACATTTTTTGCATGTGGGTAGAACTTTTAATATTTTTTCCTTTTACATTTTCTGAAGCCTTATTCAAAGTCATGCCATTAGGACTTAATATTAGATTAGTTATACCAAAAATATATTCAGGTGGACTAGTTTCATCTCGCTTACTGGAACGCCCTGTCCCCAGTTTCTTTCTCTTAAAGGCAGTATCCGTATTCATCCCTTTTTGCATATTGCCTATTGCTTCTATTACAAATTGCTTAGCCTTTGGGTGTAAATCATCTTCCTCATTATTCTCTAATTTTCTTTTGAAATAAGCCAAGACATTGTCTGCATCTTTTCTTGTATAATTATCATAGCTTTCAAGCTTTTGAAGCGAATCAGATAAAATAATAGATTCAAGTGCTTTGTAATTTTTAGAGAATAAATATTTACCTATCTTTTTCTTACCTGTTATTTTTCCTTGCCCTATGTCTGTAGCTGGCCCAACCTCTTTTATGAATTTTCTTATCATCAAGATATTAAATTCCCAGGTGTTATACCAGTCGTTTTTATAGTCTTTACTGTTACATGTATACATTACATTTTCCGCTTTAAAAACATTCTTTAATGATTAGAAATTATTCTCTATAACTCCTATTGTTCTATATACACCGTACGAAATGGTGCTGCACTTGACTAAGTTAGCATTGCGTAACGAAAGATCAAGTATTTTAGTTAAACTTTTTGGAGTATTTAAAAATGGACGATACACAAGGTTTTATCAGAGTTAAAGAGCTAGCAAAATATTTGGGCATAGGAGTTTCTACTTGCTGGATTAAAAGTAAACATGAAAAAGAATTTCCTAAGCCGAGAAAAATATCTTCCAGAATTACTGTTTGGAATAAAGCAGAGGTGGATCTATGGGTTCGTAGAAATGACCATGTTGCAGAATCTGACGATGTTATAGATTAGTCGAATATGAATATAACTATATTTGAGAATGCCTATGCTACAAAGAGTGGGAAAGTTTGGAAAACTACTATAAAAGAGTTTTGTGATCAGCCCTGCCAAATTATAAAGGAAAAGAAAAATGCCAAACTGATGTTTCATGGAAAGCTTAAAGATAATAGCAGAACCAAACCTATGATAGTTGAAGAAAGAGATGGAATTGTTCTAGACTTTGATCATGTATATGTTGATATTGTAGATAGGATTAAGTCCGCATTAGAGGTTTACACCTATATTCTTTCTAACACACATAGCCATGATCCTGACAATGGTAATCATTGTTACAGGGTATGGGTAGCCACAGCGGAACCAATAAAAAACAACTATAAGTTTGCGTATTGGAACTTTATATTAGATAACCCCAAACTCAAAGCAATGCATGATGAAGGCATGCTAGACGTCAGGAGTGAAGATGAAAAAAGATGTTTCTTTGCACAATCTATACCACCTAAAAGACAAGACAAAGCCTTTAAATATTATCATCAAGGTGTGTCTTTAAAAGCTAACACCCGAATAAGAAAACCTGTAACGAATACAAATAGTGATCTAACAAATAACACTGAACTCGCGGAAGTAAAAATCTATAAGGGCACAGGACAAAGAAACAATTTTGAAGGCAGAGAAATTGGCAGATTAATTCAAGCGCATAAAAATAAAGAGATAGTTTTAAGAGAAGCATTAATTATCAATGAAACTAGAATTGTTCCACCTGAGTCGCCTCAAGAAATCATCAGGCAAGTAAACAATCTATGGGATAAACATATAAAAGATAATCCTAATGATGAGACGCAAGAAGTAATCTTTGGTCGGCGTAGCTATAAAATTAAAGATCTTAAGAATCTACCGAAAGTTAATTGGTTGGTGGACGGCGTTTTAGTTAATAAAGGCATCGCTAGTATCTATGGTGCTTCAGGTTCTTCAAAGTCATTCCTTGCCATAGACCTAGCTATGAATCTAGCGCTAGGTAACTCATGGTTTGCTATACCAGTTACTAATACTGTCCCAGTGGTATATGTAGCATTAGAGGGTTTTAGTGGAGTTGCCAAAAGATTACAAGGCTGGGATAAATATAATAGAGTTTGTACGCCAGATAATTTAGAAGTCACTAAAGATGAACTACTACTTGCAGAAAATAAATCTGTTGATGAATTTATTAATTTTTACAAAGACAGAGATTTTATTAATGGAATGGTTGTTATTGATACTTTAAATAATGCTTGCCCCAATATAGATGAAAACCATGCTGGTGCTATGAGTGGAGTTATCTACAACCTTAAAAGAATACAACAAGAATTAGACAGCACGGTTCTGATTATTCATCACAGTGGTAAAAATATAGAGAATGGCATGAGAGGTAGCTCAAGCTTGAAAGCATCAATGGATACTGTAATACATGTCACCCAAAGTAATAACGGATTGTGCAGTTGGGTTCTTGAGAAATCTAAAGATAGTGAATGCGGTATTGGGTACAGCTACAGACTAGAGGAAATTCAAATGGAAGACGATGAGACGACATGTGTTATTAAAATTATTGGTAGTCATAAAGCTTGTGAAAAGAAAGTCTCATTAGGAAGCAATCAGGAAAGAATATTTGTATTACTTAAAAACGAAATCCTGTCCAAATTTTCTAAAGATGGGGACATGGAAACAACTATTAAAAATATAGCTACTCAATGGACAGAACAGCCAACTGATAAAAGAACTAATTTGATTAGAGCTATTATTGGTAAGTTAGTAGTGAAAGGTTTGGTTGATACAGGAATCAAAGAAGGAATCCGAGATAGAATTTGGATTACTGGAAGCGGTATGAAGCAATAAAGACTCCCATACTCTACACCCTATAGGGTGGGGTGTAGTTTGGAGTTTGGAACTCTAAATAATATAGATTTGGAGTCCTTTGGAGTCTTGGAGTGGTAAACGATTAATTGTTAATAATGACATTAAGAGGAGCATATATGCAGTGTAAGTATTGTGATAAAGAAACTGTTTTTAATACATCTGTATGCCATCAACATGGGGGGCATAAAATTAGATACGGAACTTCGGCTCCTAATTATAAGCATGGTGGAAGAACTAAAGAAGCTAGGGAAAGTAGAGCAAGGTTAAGGGCGTTGTCTGAAATCGGCAACGGTATTGGTATGTTTCATAGGAAAATGGTTGGACGAAAACCTAATCATCCATTGATACATGATGTTAAAAAATTCAAACAATTATTTAAGGAGTTATACGATGAATGATTTAAAAAATAGACCTATAAGAATTAAAGATGCAGAAACAACAGATGGGAAACCAGTTCTTGTGATAGCACTGCACATAATGAAAAGAGTGTTGTCAGGTAAAGACAAAGAAGGTATGAGGAGATTGATCAATATTGCAAATATTCAGGACGTAAGTCACAGCGATTTTGAATATTTTAAGCAACCATTAAATATTAATACTGGTGAGCAGACTCATATTCTTGATTCTAAGAATAATTCAATAGGAGAGCCATTATGTTATGAACCTATACTGGAAGATGACTTTGAGAAATGGCTTAATAAACCATTAAACCAAGATACAAATGATGATTGGAGTAGATTTGAAAAGCTGCAGGGTAAATAACAGTAAACAGATTATGAGTAATTTGACTTTCATAATACTAATATAGAAATTATTAATAAGGAGCAAAAAAAATTCTAACCTTAACTATCTAAAGAAATATATTAAATTACTTTAGCTATTTGTAACAATAGTGCCTCTATAACTGGAATACAAACAGTATTTCCAAATTGTTTGTAAGCTTGATTATCGCTAACTGGTATTTTAAATGTATCTGGAAAACCTTGAAGTCTAGCTGCTTCTCTTGGTGTAACTTTTCTTGGATTCTGATTTTTTTGTTTTAAAAGTATCTCGGCTCCATCTTTATAGTATCGAGCAGACATCGTGTTTGTATATTCATTATTTGAATCAATTAAATTATATCCGAAACCTTTTCCATTTTTTTTATTTCTAATTTTCCTTGCTTTGTGTGAACTCCATAATAGATTTGAGATAGTATATTTTTTATGAACCCTTTTTTCTAAAATATCTTTTACAATTTTCTTTCTATGAAGAGGTAATGGCCATTCAAATTTTTTATTTTTATTTTTAAAACAAATAATAAATAGTCTTTCTCTATTTTGCGGTACGCCAAAATCACGAGAGTTTAAAACATTATGATACACTTTATAACCAAGTTCTTTTTCTAAAATTTTTAAAAGTATAATAGTTTCTAAAATTATACTTGTTAATATCCCATTGATAATAGCTATTGGCATAATTACCAATATAGATTTAATATTTGTATAAAGCTGAAAATATAAAATGGTTCCAAAATCTCCAATAGCGCAACCTATTAAACACACAAGTGTATTGTAAGCGGAGGAATACCATTTATCTTTATGTGTCCAAAATTTCATTTTATTACCCTGGTGGCCAGTTAAATTTTCTGCCACCTAAAATATGAATGTGTAAGTGAAAAACTTCTTGTCCAGCTTCTTCTCCGTTGTTTATATTGATTCTAAAACTGTCAGATATTCCAAGCATTTCCGTCACTTTTACAACTGTCATAAAGAGATGGGCTAGAAGATCTTTATCTTCTTTTTTACATTCACTTAATTTTTTAATAGGTTTTTTTGGTATCAATAAAATATGTATTGGAGCTTGCGGGTTAATATCATTTATTGCTATACAAATATCGTCTTCATAAATAATTTCTGACGGTATTTCTCTATCTATAATTTTTTGAAATAATGTTTTTTTTGACATCTTATTCTTTATCTTACATAAATATGGCGGTGTATTGAACCCCTTTGGGTTCGAATCCTCTACACCTACCATTAAGTTGCAACAATAATCGTCCTGAAAGATAACAAAATCAAGGTTTTTGTTGCTACGGTACTGACGGTTCCCACCTTAGATACTGGGTAGTATTGACTCCTTAGTGCAGATTCATACGGTACTGTATCACGGGTTCGAATCCCGCTTTACCTTCATTGGAAACGGCGTTGAATGTAACCAATTCTTAGAAAGACACGAACAATAATTAAAGTTGAAACTTAACTATTTAGGTCTATAATGATAATATGAAATCTTTTGTATCGACATTAATGATTTTTGCGGTATTCACGATATCTTTAGCGTGCAGCATGTCTTTTTGTCCAATGCAGGCTCATGCTGCAGAGTCTTCTGAACAAGTAAAATCTGATCTGCCCCCTTGTCACGAATCGAATGAGAAATCAACGGATTGCGACTTTATGTCAAATATGGACTGCCTCGGGGTTGATCTTGCTCAAATAAATAACAACTATGATTTGGTTCAAGATTCTTCAAACGTTGATTTTGTCTGGGTAAATCTAACTATTGAATACAATGATTTTCTTTACAGGCCCAATGTCATTCGCGGGCCGCCTTTTGAGTACAGGGTTTCCCATCTCAATAATCACAATCTCTATCTAACAACGCAGCGCCTGCGCATCTAACAAGCTCTTTTCTTAACGGTTTTTTTACGACTTAAAAGAAAGGAGATTATGCTATGCGTATTTTATTTTTTACCCTATTTTTGTTTACTTTTGCGCCATTGGTAATGGCCGCAGAAAACGGGATGACTTCTTCGCACCAAACCGAAGCTCATACCCATTATTGCCCGATGCATCCAGAGGAAACGGGAATGGAGGGCAATAATTGTCCTATCTGTGGTATGCATCTTGTCCCCATGGAGGATAAGGCCATGGACATGGATGCTATGCAGCCGCATGAAAATCATGATCATGAAATGCATTCGCCCACACCATCTGTAAAAGACGCCGATGGTCAGCAGGTTTATATCTGTCCCATGCATCCCCACATTACGGGAGAAGAAGGCGATAATTGTCCGATTTGCGGTATGCATCTGGTGCCAAAAAATGAAGGCAACGGGTCCCATGAAGGTCATGAAAACAAGCCAGAAGACGCGTTTTTGATTGATCCTTCTTATATTCAAACGCTGGGGGTTAAAACCTCCAGCGTAACCCATCATGAATTTGGCCGAAACATTCGTTCCTTTGGTCAGATAGAGCCTAGCACGCGCCTGGAATACGCGGTCGATGTGCGCACAAAGGGCTGGATTGTTGATTTGGCCGTTGATGCCGTGGGGGACGCAGTCAAAAAAGGTGATTTGCTTTTTACCTATTACAGCCCGGATTTAATGAACGCCCAGTCAGATTTTCTGATTGGGTCACGTGTCGGGAACGCCATCCAAAGGCTGAGCCTTTACGGCATGGATGATAAGGCCATCGCTGAATTAAAAGAACGCGGCAAATTTTTTGAAGAAACGCCGTTTTATGCACCTGAAGACGGCACTATCACGATGTTGAGTGTGCGCAAAGGTGGGTACGTAAATGAAGGTGGAAGCGTTTTAAAGTTACAGGATTTCTCTAAGGTTTGGGTCAATGCGGATGTTCCTATCCGGGATGTCCAGTTTTTGGAGGTAAAAACACCAGCTAAAATTTCTATACCAGAAACGAGCGCAAGCTATGACACCGCTGTTGATTTCATTCACCCTGTGAATGACCCGCAAAATCGCACCGTCACTGTGCGTCTTGTACTTGATAATCCGGATGGCACTCTTAAACCGGATACGTATGTAGATGCGGTCTTTAGTGCTGATGCGCAGTCGCGCCTTGCAATTCCGGCAGAGGCAGTTCTTTACGGCGGCATGGGGGCGTACGTAATTGAAGATATAGGAGACGGTTATTTCCGTCCTGTGATGGTGCAAACGGGAATTACATCACAAGGCCTGACAGAGATTACAAGCGGACTATCCCACGGACAGAGCATCGTTACATCCGGTCAGTTTATGCTGGATGCGGAAAGCAACCTGAAAGGCGGCATGGGGGCGATGGGGCATGATCATGGCGGCGAACAAATGGAAGGCATGACAAGCCAGCCAACATCACAAGATGGAAGTCAGAGCCATGCCCACTAATCAAGACCATATGCACGATCCATCCAAAAGCTTCGCGGCGAAAATCATAGACTGGTCAGTGGCCAATCAGTTTTTTGTCATGCTGGGCGCTCTGGTATTGTTGGCGGCGGGGATTGTCTCCATCACGAAAATCCCGTTGGATGCCATTCCTGATTTATCCGATACGCAGGTGATTATCCGCACAGACTTCCCCGGACAAGCACCACAGGTGATTGAAGATCAAATTACCTATCCTCTCTCCACACAGATGCTGTCCCTTCCAAAAACAAAGGTCGTGCGCGGCTTTTCCATGTTTGGCACATCGTTTGTTTACATTGTCTTTGAAGATAACGTCGATATGTATTGGGCGCGCAGCCGGACGCTGGAATATCTCTCGCAGGCGCGCGGCATGTTGCCGGAAGGGGTAGAACCGGAGCTGGGGCCGGATGCAACCGGCGTGGGCTGGGTGTTTCAATATGCGCTTTTTGATAAAACAGGCCAGCATGATTTGGCGGAGTTGCGGTCTTTACAGGATTGGTTTGTCCGCTTTGAGTTGGCCACGATTGACGGCGTGGCGGAAGTTGCCAGCGTTGGCGGGTTTGTGAAGGAGTATCAGGTGTTGGTCGATCCGAACAAACTGCGCGCCTATGACATTCCGCTGCAAAAAGTGATTGAGGCTGTGCGCTCATCCAATCAGGAAACCGGCGGGCGGACACTGGAAATAGCGGAAACGGAATATCTGATCCGCTCGTTCGGCTATGTCAACAAGCCAGAGGATTTACAAGCTGCCGTTTTGAAAAGCGTGGACGGCACGCCGATCACCGTGGGAGACGTGGCTCGCGTGGTGGAAGGCCCGGCCATACGGCGCGGCATTACGGAACTCAATGGTGAGGGCGAGGCGGTGGGCGGCATTGTTGTCATGCGCCCCGGTGCGAATGCGCTGGATGTCATTCATAATGTCAAAGAGCGGCTGGAAAGCGTAAAACAAGGGTTACCAGACGGGGTAGAATTAAAAATAGTCTATGACCGCAGTGAATTGATTGAAGGCTCGGTTGATTATCTCAAAGACAAGCTGATTGAAGAAAGCGTAATGGTGGCACTGATTGCCTTCCTTTTTCTGCTCCATGCCCGCAGTGCTTTGGTTGCCATTATTACGATCCCGCTTGGGATTTTAGCAGCGTTCATCATCATGAATGCGCAAGGCATTACGGCTAATATCATGTCGCTCGGCGGGATAGCCATTGCTATCGGCGCTATGGTGGATGCGTCTATTGTTATGGTGGAGAACGCGCATAGAAAGCTCTCCGACATGGAGCCGGATGCCGATAAGGCGGACAAACAAAAAGCATTAATTCAGGCGGCCAAAGAAGTAGGACCGGGGCTGTTTTTCTCCCTCCTGATTATCACTGTGTCATTCTTCCCTGTTTTTGCCTTAACGGGTCAATCAGAACGCATGTTCACGCCATTGGCCTTTACCAAAACCTATGCCATGGCGGCAGCGGCACTCTTATCGGTGACGGTTGTGCCTGTCCTTATGCTATGGCTGATTCGAGGCAAGATAAAACGTGAGAACGAAAACCCGATCAACCGCTTTTTCATTGCACTGTATCGTCCATTCCTGAATGCCGCTTTGAAATGGCGTAAGACAACGATAGCGTTGGCAATAGTTGCGCTTGTTTCAACCACACTTCCGGCGTCCAAGCTGGGCAGTGAATTTATGCCACCGCTTTATGAGGGCGGGCTTCTATATATGCCAATGACCTTGCCGGGTGTATCGCCTGCCAAAGTTCGAGAAATATTGCAGGTTACAAACCGCCAGTTAATGGAAGTGCCTGAAATCGAGCAGGTCTTTGCCAAAGCCGGACGCGCCAATACCGCTACAGATCCTGCGCCGCTAGCCATGATTGAAACATGGATTGAACTCAAGCCCCGCGATCAATGGCGCGAGGGCATGACACCGCAAAAACTGATTACAGACCTTAATAAGAGAGTTGGTCTGCCGGGGATGATGGATAGCTGGGGCTATCCGATCAAAATACGGCTTGATATGCTAACCACAGGTATTCGTACACCCATCGGGGTTAAGATTGCCGGATCGGATTTGCAGGAAATCGACCGGATTGCCAAAGACGTCGAAGCCCGCGCCAAGGAGGTGTCAGGCACGCGCAGCGCGATTGCTGACCGGGTTGTTGGCGGAAAATATATAGAGATCATTCCTGACCGCCGCGAACTTGCCCGCTATGGCATTGCGTTGAGAACCGTGCAGCAAGTTATTCAAACAGCACTAGGCGGTATGCAGCTTGATGAAGCGGTAGAAGGACGTGAGCGTTATCCCATTATGTTACGCTATGATCGCCCTTTCCGTGAACATATCTCCGATCTGGACAATATTCTAGTCAGTACGCCAAACGGCGCGCATATTCCTTTGGCTGATCTGGCGAACATTCGCATTGCCGAAGGGCCGTCTATGATTAAATCCGAAGATGCACGTCTGAATGGTTGGGTATTTGTCGATATTGAGGATCGGGATATTGGTTCTTACATCGCAGATTTAAAAGATGCACTCAAAACATTGGAACTACCCGCAGGCTATAGCCTGAAACTCTCCGGCCAGTTTGAGCAGATGCAAGAGGCTAATGAACGGTTAAAGATTGCTGTACCAGCCACGCTGCTGATTATTTTAACGCTGCTTTACCTGCATTTTGGAAGGTGGGATCGCACGATGCTTATTATGCTCTCCGTGCCTTTCGGTGTGACTGGAGGAGTCTGGTGGCTATGGTTGGCAGGGTATAATATGTCAGTGGCCGTAGCCGTGGGGTTCATTGCGCTCGCTGGAATTGCCGTGGAAACGGCAATTGTCATGCTGATTTATATTGATCATGAAATGCGCGAACACTGGCCGGATACGTTTGAGCAGTTGCTGGAAAACGTCCGTCATGGTGCGTTGCAACGTCTGCGTCCCAAGCTTATGACTGTCAGCACCATCATCCTCGGCCTGATTCCCATTTTCCTGACCGATGGGCCAGGGTCAGATGTGATGCGGCGAATCGCCCTGCCGCTGGTTGGCGGTATGGTCAGCACATTGATCCTGACGCTGCTTCTTATACCCGTCATTTATGCTGTGTATATGCAATGGAAGCTCAAACTTACTAATAAAATTGAAAGGACTGAACAATGATGAATATAGAGATTATACCAAATTACCATCCAATCTTGGTACACTTCACAATCGGGCTGTTGAGTATTTCAGCACTCTTATACTTTCTAGGGAGTATTCTCAAAAAGGAAAATTTGCTGATTGTTGCGCGGTGGAATTTATGGGTTGGTACGGTTATCACCGTGGGAACTGTTATAGCCGGATTCGATGCCTACAACAGTGTCGCCCATGACGCAGCCTCCCACGCCGCTATGACAGACCATAAAAACTGGGCTTTGCCGACAGCCGGGATATTCTCATTGCTGGCTTTATGGGCCTTGTGGAAACAACGTGGGGCAAAAACAGTTAGCACTGTATTCGTTGTTATGATTGTGCTGGCCTCTGGCTTATTGGCAGTCACCGGCTACAAAGGCGGCGAAGTTGTTTACCGCCACGGCACAGGCGTTATGCGTATGCCAGAAATTCACGGCGACGGTGGCCACGGTAGTCACAGTCATGGTGAAGAAGCATCTGCAAACCATCACGGTACGGCTGCGCCTGCCGCACAACGAGATTCGCATGAGGGTAACGATCATGGCGAAGAAATGGAAGACCATCATGGTGTAACGACACCTGAGAAAGAACCGGAACAACAGGAAAGTCAAGGCCATGATCACGGCGGTCATGAGCATTAAAATGAAGGGGTTAAAAATGAACAGTCTCAGACATATCACAGCAATATCAGCGGCCCTTGTTTTTCTAAGCGCATGCTCACTCACGCCTGATTATCAAAGACCAGAAATCGAAACGCCCGCCTGGCAGGATGCGCAGAGTATTCAAAATGCTGAAATCGCTGCTGACTGGTGGACAAATTTTGAAAGCGCGGAGTTAAACGCGCTTATGAAGCGCGCACTCGGTAATAACAATAATTTACAAGCCTCTTTACAGCGGATTGAACAGGCACGTGCGGATTTAAAAATCGCCGGTGCGGCGCTCCTCCCTTCCGCAGATATTACGGCTACGTATATGAGCGGTTCAATACAAGCCACGAATATCACCGATATGCGCAATAAAGGCATTCCTGACTACACTGTCGATGCGGGTATTTCCTACGAACTTGATCTGTTCGGCGCCAACAGGGCAAAAGCCAATGCAGCAGAAGACCGGCTTTTGAGCGTTGCCTATAAGCATGACGCGCTGGCGCTCGTGATTATGGGAGATGTAGCACAAAACTACTTCAATATTCTGAATTTGAAAGAACGCGTGCGCATTGCAAACGATAATTTGCAGGCTACACAAGATTTATTGAAAGTCGCTAAAGCTAGGTTTCAGACCGGAGTACGGACACAGCTTGATATAACACGGCAAGAAACGCAAGTAGCCAGAGCCAAGGCTGCTGTAACGGCATTAGAACAGGAATTGGCGCTGACGCAGAATGCTCTGGCTGTTTTGATTGGGGAGCC
This sequence comes from Thiothrix sp., assembly GCA_038154165.1. Taxonomy (GTDB): domain Bacteria; phylum Pseudomonadota; class Gammaproteobacteria; order Poriferisulfidales. The sequence continues at coordinate 13,508 of JAYOZO010000002.1, read as the reverse complement.
TCCCCAGAGCTTTAGTATTAACGGAAAGAATTTAAACAAACTTAATCTCCCAGATCCGGCGGCCTTGCAACCTGCCGCACTCTTGGAGCGTAGGCCAGATGTTAAAAGCATGGAAGCTATGCTGAAAGCCGCCAATGCCGATATTGGCGCAGCGCGGGCTGTCTTTTATCCGTCTCTAAATATTGGTCCCAGCCTATTGCTAGCGGCCAGCCCATCAGCCTCTGCTTTGACCTTGGCGGGATCAGTCAGTGCGCCTATCTTTCAGGGTGGTCGTTTGAAAGGTAATTTGGATCGCGTAACTGCTCGTCAGAAAGAACTGGCCGAAAATTATCAACAAACGGTTCTGGTCGCCTTTCAGGAGGCGGAGAACGCCCTGACCAAAGTGCAAAAAACTCTGGAACGAGAAAACGCATTGAGACAAGCCGCAACCAAAGCGCGGGAAGCTTATGATATAGCCAAAAACCAATATAGTTTGAGCGTCATTGAGTTTCAGGATGTTTTAGATTCACAGCGCATGATGTTAGAGTCCGAAGATCAATATGAACACGCTCGTTATGAAACGCTGGCCGCCCGCATTGAGCTTTTCAAAGCCATGGGTGGCGGCTGGAAAAAAGAATAGAAAAAGGAAAGTGAATCATGTCCCATCAACATGGTGGGCATAAAATTAGGTACGGAACTTCCGCTCCTAATTATAAACATGGTAGAAGAACTAAAGAGGCTAGTAAAAGTAGAACAAGGTTAAGAACTTTGGTCTTTATAGGTAATCAACTAGGATTCATTAAGCGCAAGCTCAGAGGAAGAAAAATATTAATACAAGGAGAATGGATGTGAAAGATAAAACACAGTATGAGAAATACCCATGCCTAGTACATTTTGCTGACGCTAATACCATAATTATTAAGATGAACTTAAAAGAATGTAAAGTCTGGCTTAATAACCCGGACAGTATAGAGTTTGTTACCTTAAAGAAAGTGATAAATGAAGAGCTTGGAAGTGTTGCAGACTGGGAAATACTTACCGGTCAAGTAAGAGATTGCATGGAATAAGTTAAATATAATAAATGTTAAGGATATACCGAATTGTCTCAAAGAGACTTACTGATTATCGTAAATGTAACAGTGTCTGTTAATAATCCTTCATCAAAGACTTTTAACTGATATGTTCCATCATAAGGAACAGGAATTTTTGACTGAGCTATATCTTTGCTCTTAACTATTTTTTCATTTAGATAAATCGTTAATTTATCACCACTACCTGATAGATTAATTTTAAACTTACGATTAATATTTGGCATAGTTTCCTTTCTTAAATTTCTTAATATGAAAAAATCTATATAGAGTTGGTAATACCACTAATGTTAAGATTGTTGAAGAAATAATTCCTCCAATCACCACAGTAGCAAGTGGTCTTTGTACTTCAGCTCCAGTTCCTGTATTTAGTGCCATTGGCACAAAACCTAAGCTAGCTACTAATGCTGTCATTAAGATTGGTCTTAGTCTAGTTAGTGCACCTTTTATAATTGCTTCATCTAGCTTCATTCCCTGCTCACGTAAGCTTTTAATAAATGACACCATAACAACACCATTTAATACAGCCACTCCTGAAAGGGCAATAAAACCAACTCCTGCAGAAATAGACAATGGAATATCTCTTAACCATAAAGCGGCTACACCTCCCGTTAAAGCAAGCGGCACACCAGAAAATATTAATAATGCAGCACGCCCTGAGCCAAACGCCATAAATAATAAGCCAATAATCAATAATAGGGCTACAGGCACAACAATCATCAGCCTCTTTTTAGCGGAAATAAGCTGCTCAAATGTTCCACCGTAATTTATCCAATAACCGGGTGGTATTTCTACATTTTGCCTAATCTTTTGTTGCACTTCCTCAACAAAGCTACCTAAATCACGATCACGAACATTGGAAGTTACCACTACACGTCGTTTACCATTTTCTCGACTTATTTGATTTGGGCCATAAGCAACTTCTAGCTTTGCAACTTCTTTAAGTGGCACATAATTCGGGCGATTATTAATTCCCTTCTGCTTTGCTTGTGACAGTGGAATTGGTAAATATTCAAGAATCTCAATATTGTTGCGTAAATTTTCAGGCAAACGCACTACAATATCAAAACGGCGGTCTCCTTCAAACAACTTTCCAACTTCTTTACCTCCCATTGCTATTTGTACCACTTCTTGTACATCTGACATATTCAAGCCATAACGATCAAGACTTGCACGATCAGGTAATATAGAAAGAACTGGAAGGCCCTTTATTTGCTCAATCTTAACATCAGAACCTCCTTTAATTTCCTTTAGTTCCTGCTCTACCTTTTCAGCAACTTCAAGCATGACGCCAATATCATCACCAAATATTTTAACAGCCAAATCACTTCTTACTCCTGAAATAAGTTCATTAAAGCGCATCTGAATAGGCTGAGTAAATTCATAGTTATTGCCAGGAACCTGTTTGGCAACTTCTTCCATATCTTTTACTAATTTAGCCTTTGTTTTATCTGAATCAGGCCATTCATTCCTTGATTTGAGCATGATAAATGTATCAGCCACACTTGGCGGCATTGGATCAGTGGCCACTTCTGGCGTTCCAATTTTACCAAAAATTTCATCGATTTCAGGAAATTTTTCTTTTAAGCGTTTTTCTAATGTTGCTTGCATAGTAACTGCCTGAGTCAAGCTAGTGCCAGGAATACGCATGGCATGTAGCGCAATGTCTCCTTCATCAAGATTTGGGATAAATTCTGTTCCCAATCTTGAGGTCATTAAAATGCTTAAAATAACCAAAACACTAGCACCACCAATAATATGTTTTGGACGATCAAGACTCCAAAGCAGCATTGGCTTGTACCATTTTTTAGCTTTAAGAATAATTTTACTTTCTTTTTCTTCTACTTTACCTGTTACAAAAATTGCAACAGCGGCAGGCACGAAAGTAATTGATAAAACTAGTGCAGACAATAGAGCAATTACAACGGTAAATGCCATTGGATGAAACATTTTGCCCTCTATACCAGTTAGAGAGAATATAGGCAGATAAACTACGGTGATAATAATTACACCAAAAATACTTGGCTTAATCACTTCAGCGGTTGCGTTAGAAGCTAGCTTAAATCGCTCTTCTTTTGTTAATAATCGTCCTAAATCGTGCTGCGCCATACCAAAACGGCGAATACAATTCTCAATAATAATGACCGCCCCATCAACAATTAGACCAAAATCTAATGCCCCAAGACTCATCAAATTGCCTGATACTTTATTTTCTACCATGGCTGTGATTGTCATCAGCATAGAGATAGGGATTACAGCAGCTGTAATGAGTGCTGCTCTAATATTACCTAAAAGTAGGAACAAAATTGCAATCACTAAAATAGCTCCTTCTAGTAGGTTTTTTTCTACTGTGGCAATTGTCCTATCTACAAGTTCAGTACGATCATATACAGCTTTAGCAATTACACCTTTGGGAAGAGTGCGATTAACCTCTTCTAACTTACTAGCAACTCGTTGTGACACTTCACGACTATTTTCTCCCATCAACATCATAGCTGTACCAAGGACTACTTCCTCACCATTTTGAGTGGCTGCCCCAGTACGCAAGGGGTATCCAAGCTCTACATCAGCAATATCACCAATACGGATAGTTATTTCATCTTTTTTGGTTACTATAATATTGCGTATATCCTCAAGATTTTTTACTTGCCCAGGTACACGAATTAAATATTGCTCACCATTCCTTTCAATATATCCAGCGCCAATATTGTCATTATTGTTTTCAAGGGCGCTCATAACATCATTAAGCGTTAGACCATAAGCTAGCAATCTGTTTGGATAAGGCATTACATGGAATTGTTTTTCATATCCACCAATGGAGTTAACCTCAATTATCCCTTTCAAATTACGCAGTTGGGGCAATATAACCCACTCTTGTATGGTAAGTAGATCCATAGGGGTATATGCAGTTCCATCCTCCTTTTTTGCATCAGGATTAGCCTCTACCACATACATAAATATTTCACCAAGACCTGTTGCTATTGGCCCCATTTCTGGCTCTAAACCATCTGGAATTTCACTTTTTACTTGTTGCAAACGCTCATTGATTAATTGTCTAGCAAAGTAAATGTCCGTTCCTTCTTCAAAGACAACGGTAACTTGCGACAAGCCATAACGTGAAAGTGATCTTGTATAATCAAGTTTTGGAATGCCAGCTAATGCTGTTTCAATAGGAAAGGTTACGCGCTGCTCCATTTCCATAGGTGAATAGCCAGCAGCCTCAGTATTAATCTGCACCTGCACATTGGTGATGTCCGGCACAGCATCAATGGACAATTTACTAAAGTTATAAATTCCAAGTGCCATAAACCCTACCGCAACAAATAAAACTACAAAGCGATGGGTTATAGAAAAATTAATGATTCTTTCAATTATTGAAGGTTTTATATTAGTGATCATGTGATGCTACTGATTTTTCAATGTCTGCTTTAATAAGAAAACTGTTATTTGTTACATATTCCGTGTTAGGTTTTAATCCTTCTAGCACCTCAACCCACTTACCATCACCTACTCCAAGTTTCAGCATACACACTTCGTAGGTGTCATCATATTTGGCAAAAACAACTGTAAAATCTCTAAATTTCTGTAATGCTGAACTACGAACAGCAAGAGGGACTTCCTTCCTATTAACAATAACATTACCTTCAACCGTCATTCCTGGACGCCATTTACCTTCTTTGTTATCAAGAGGCACTATAGCTAGAACACTTTGACTCAATGCATCTGCTGTTGGTAGAATCATAGAAATATTAGATTCTAAAGACGCATCATTTTTTAATTTACTCACTTGTACTTTTTGACCTTTTCTAACTTTCTCTAAATCACTTGAGAAAACATGAAGTTCTGCCCACACATTTGATAAGTCAGCAATGGTAAATAGAGCATTATCACCCGCAACATCTCCTACATTAGTATCTCTTTCCAATATTATTCCATTCATTGGAGCAATAATATTATAGCTTTTTAGACTTTCATTGCTTTCAATAACTGTTAAAACTTGGCCTTTTTTAACTTCATCACCCCAATTGACATATACCTTTTTTACCACACCAGGGAATCTAGCTCTTATTTTTTTTGTAGTATTACGATTTAGTGTAATGCGTCCAGTAAGCTTGGCATATTGATTTATAATAGCCGATCCTGCTTTTTGAGTTTTTATGCCTCCTTCTAAAGCAGCTTTTTTACTAATTTGGGTTCTGCCCACATAAGATTCAAAGTTCCATTGATAAGTTTTTTTATCATAATCAGCTTTTACTACTACATCAAAAGAATGTGGTTCAGCAACAATATCATCACTAACTAATATGCCATCTTGTGACTTGAAAGAAAAGTCATTCACTTCTCCATCAAGGCGATTTAATCGAATGGTCAAATTAACCTTTAAAGGATCAATTAGTTTATCATCGTCATAAGCATAAACACGAAATTGTGGCGATACACCATCTTCATAAATAGTTACTTCAACAGCAAAATCATCATTACGAAATAATTTGCCACCATTAGGACCTTTTTCTGGCTCCTCTACATGATGATCAGACTTCTCATGCTTAGGGTCATTTTCAGACAATAAAATTTGTGAGGATATAAAAATTGACACAGCAATAAATGTCAGTATCAATAATATGTTTATTGCTATTTTTTTATTCATCTTTTTTACCTTTTAAATTATTAATTGGAGTTGTAATTAATTCTATATTTGCTCTTGCAACGTGGTATTGCTTTAAAGCTGTGTGATATTTTGCTCTAGCATCAAATAAAATACGCTGAGCATCTAAAACCTCAAAATAAGGAAACTTACCTTTTTCATATCCTGATTTTGCTACCCTGAATGCTTTTTTAGCTGTTGGTAATATTTTGTTTTTTAGTTTATCAGCAGTCTGGTAGGATATTTGCCAATTTCTCCACTCTTCAATTAGACTTTGCTCAAGAGACAATTTGGCATGCAATTCATTATTCCTTGCTTGGCTTAATTTAGCCCTTGCATGAGATGTATTTCCTTGGTTCCTGTTAAAGATTGGGAGAGGAATGGATAGGCCTACAACTAATGCCTGTTCATCTGAACCTCTAAACTCTCTAATTCCTATTTTTACTGTTGGGTCTGAAACTTTACTGGCACTTTCAAGATCATAAGCAAATTTTTTCTCTTTGCTCAAATAATAAAATTTTTTTAAAATAGGAGAGTCATTAAGTTTAGTTTGATATGTTGTAATATGATCAGGAGCGGTTAAATCAAAGAAATGGGAATGATCTAAAGATACATCTAATGAATTTTTACCTAGTAATTTAGCAAGATTTTGCTTAGCTGAGTTAAATTGCTGCTTTTCTTGACTAGTTGCAATAACTGCACTTTCGTAAGCAACAGTTGCCTTAATTTTCTGAATTTCTGATTCTCTCGCTGCGTTAACACTTTTGGAAACGGTTTTTAATATCTGCTTAGCCAATAATTCCTGCTCTTTTGCAAGTTTTAAAGCCTCTGCTTCTGCCAAAACACTAGCATATGCAACATGAATATTGCGCATTATACTTAGTTTAGCAGCCATAAAATTACTATTGGCTGCATTTTTTGCTTGAGTTGCAGCATTTTTACGAGCATATCTTTTGCCACTTATATCAATAGATTTAGATAGGCTATAAGTATATTCGGCAGAATCAGAGCCTGTATATGGGCCAGTTCCAGCTATATTTGCTGCTTCAATTTCAAAATTTGGATTACTCCAATACCCAGCTTGTTTTTCTAAACTTTGAGCTGCTGCTATTCCATCTTTTGAAGATTTAACTTCTGGCGAAAATTCTAACCCTAAGTTGATTGCTTCTTGCAGAGTTATAACCTTACTATTTATAACCTTACTATTTTGATAAATTGACTCTTCATATTTATGGTCCTTAGGATTATGAGGTTCATAAGCATAAGATTTAGCCACAAAGAAAAGGCTTATAAATGCAGCGCAACAGCACGGTAATTTTTTTAATAAATTCATGAATTTCCCATTGATTAACAATTAATATAAACAAGGCGCAGGCCTTAATTAATTGTTATGCTTTGGGAGGTTTAGAAGGGAGGGAGACGTAATTTAGAGGAAGGGAATACTTATAAAAATCGACAATATTTTTTTCAACAAAACTAGTAAGTTCAGAAGATAAATTTTGGCCAAGGCTAAAAAGATGATTACAATTATGATGACAAGAAGACTCACAACAATCAAAAGCTATATCAGAAGAGGAGTCATCAGATTGATCAGATATAAGTGATGCAGAAACATTATTTTGCTCACCATCATCCATACATATATGGGCAGAAGCAATGCCAGTAAATAGCATTGATATTATAATTAAAAAATGTATTGCAAATTTTTGTCTAGACATATTTCAACATTTTACCTTACAAATTACAAAACTCAATCTTTTATTGTAAAAACTTACCATGCTTCAAGCATATAAAAATCTTCCATAAATAAACCACAAATATTTTTTTCATAATTACATTGTGATTTAAGTTTATTTTCAATAGAAAGAACTGCATTTCTTGAATTTTCAAAAGTTTCTATAAGCAACTTAATTTCTTTTTCACTAAATTTTATATGATGCATAAAAATACCTATTTCATATGTCCAATGTAGGTTTTTTTACTTCATATATATATAAAAAATCATAATGGTCATTAATCACATGGTTGCCAGTTTTTTTTCTAGAAATATTTTTTGAGTAGTCTTTTATATTTAACAACGGGTGTGTTTTGAGAATGCCGAGACTCATTTATGCCGAGTTCAATGTATATGAGTATTGCGGAGTCCCCTTTTGAGATTGAGGGGTAGGTATAGGGGTGGGGTATCATCGACTGTAATATTTTAAAGATAATAATAGAAATCAAGCAAGGGATTTTTTAAACTAAACCGTATATAAAACCGTATATAAATTTGATTTTGGTCTGTTTATTTCCTCTGAAATGTTTATAAATAAAGGTTTGTACACTATTAAATGGCGGAGAGGGAGGGATTCGAACCCACGGTTGATTTTACTCAACACCACCTTTCCAAGGTGGCACAATAGACCACTCTGACACCTCTCCGTAAAATTTATACTAGCACAAAAATTAGTTTACGAGCTTAATGAGTTTAATTTTATGTATTATTTTTATTTGGTGGAATCGTAAAACTTCCTGAAGGAAATTGTTTTACATTACCATCTGTAGATGTAATTTTTGCTACACCCTCTTTATCTACTTCGTCTATTCTTATAACATTATGAGATGGAATAAAAAATCTTTTTACGTTAGTAAACTCGGTTTTTAATTTTTCTTCACTTGGGTCAACTACTAGACTTGTATTTTTTCCAAAAACTAAATCTTCTACCACAATAAAACCATACATATCTGATTGATATACTTCTTTTGAGTATATTTCATATACTGAAGTATTGTTATAGTAAATTATTTTATATGTCTGACTCATATTATGATTTTACAACTATTCCATACATTGAACAATAGCATCACCGAAACCACTACAAGTAACCAAAGTAGCCCCAGGCATAAGCTCCTCAAGTTCCTTTACAATTTCTTTACTGCTTTCATGTTTTTTTACAAGTGTTTGCATGCCTACTCTTACTCTTGCAAGATCATAGGTGACTGTTTTATTTGCGATAGCCTTTGCTACACCATTAATGATATTATCAGCAGCTTTTGTCCAGCCAATATACCTAAGCATCATTTCTGCTGAAAGAATAATTGATCCGGGATTAACTCTATTCTTTCCAGCATATTTTGGAGCTGAGCCGTGTGTCGCCTCAAATACTGCTACCCTATCAGAAATATTTGCACCCGGAGCAATTCCTATGCCTCCAACTTGAGCTGCTAATGCATCAGAAATATAATCTCCATTGAGATTAAGAGTAGCGATAACATCATAATCCTCTGGCTTTAAAAGAATTTGTTGTAAAAAATTATCAGCTATTACATCTTTTATAATTATTTCTTTTCCATTTTTTGGATTTAATATCTTGCACCAAGGTCCTGCATCAATAGTTTCACCGCCAAATTCATTACAAGCTAATTCATAACCCCAATTCATAAAAGCTCCCTCGGTAAACTTCATAATATTGCCTTTATGAACAAGTGAAACTGATTTTCTATTATTATCTATGGCATATTGTATTGCTTTTCTTACTAATCTTTCTGATCCTTGTTTTGAAACAGGCTTAATTCCTATCCCAGAACTATTTGGAAAACGTATACCAGTTACTCCCATTTCATTAATAAGAAAATCTAAAACTTTTTTTACATCTTTAGTTCCTGCTTCCCATTCTATTCCAGCATATATGTCTTCAGTATTTTCCCTAAATATCACCATATCTGTTGAACTAGAAGATTTTAAAGGGGTTCTTGTTCCTGGAAAATATCTTATTGGTCTAATACAAGCATATAAATCCATTACTTGTCTTATAGCAACATTTAAAGATCTTAAGCCCTCACCTACTGGAGTTGTCAATGGTCCTTTAATAGCTACTACAAACTTCTCAATGGCATCAAAAGTTTCACGGGGCAAATAATTATGAGCACCATATTTTTCAATTGCTTTATCGCCAGCAAAAATTTCCATCCAATGAATTTTTTTACTACCTGAATATGCTTTTTGTACTGCGCTATCGACAACATTTTGCATTACTGGCGTAATATCAATTCCTATCCCGTCACCTTGGATAAAAGGAATAATAGGGTTATCAGGAACTATTAGTTTTCCATTTTCATTATAGTAAATTTTTTCGCCATCTTCCGGGACATTTATATGTTTAAACATAATATAACTTCCAATGTTATTTAGAACTGTTCTTCTTCCGTTGATCCTGTTAACGCTGTAACAGAAGACTGGCCGCCTTGAATTACTGTTGTGACATCATCAAAATAACCAGCACCAACTTCCTGTTGATGACTCACAAATGAATAACCTTTATCCGACGCAGCAAACTCTGGCTCTTGAACTTTTTCAACATAATGCTTCATTCCTTCTTCCCCAGCATAAGAATAAGCCAAATCAAACATGTTGTACCACATATTATGTATACCAGCTAAAGTGATAAATTGATATTTATATCCCATAGCACTAAGCTCTTTCTGAAATTTTGCTATCGTTGCATCATCTAAATTCTTTTTCCAATTAAATGATGGCGAACAATTATATGCTAATAGTTGACCAGGATATTTTGATCGAACACCTTCAGCAAATTTTTTTGCAAACTCAAGATCTGGTGTTCCGGTTTCACACCAAATTAAATCTGCATACGGAGCATATGCTAATCCTCTAGAAATTGCTTGGTCAATTCCATTTTTTGTTCTGTAAAAACCTTCAGCTGTTCTCTCACCAGTTAAAAATGGTTTGTCGTTTTCATCGTAATCAGATGTAATTAAATTTGCAGCCTCAGCATCAGTTCTTGCTAAAAGCAAAGTTGGAACACCCATAATATCAGATGC
>JAYOZO010000002.1:0-2968 GCA_038154165.1 Thiothrix sp. | reverse complement strand
GCCTTGCAGCAATTAACTTTTGAATTGCCTCCTGAGTTGGCACTAAAACTTTTCCACCCATATGACCACATTTTTTTTCAGCAGCTAATTGATCTTCAAAATGTACTCCAGATGCTCCATTTATAATCATATTTTTCATTAGCTCAAATGCATTTAAAACCCCACCAAATCCTGCTTCAGCATCAGCTACAATTGGAGCAAAATAATCAATAAAATTTTTATCACCAGGATTTATATTTTTAGCCCATTGAATTTCATCAGCTCTTTTGAAATTATTATTAATTCTTCTCACAACAGCAGGCACAGAGTCATAAGCATATAAAGATTGATCAGGATACATTGTTTCAGAGGTATTAGCATCTGCAGCAACTTGCCACCCAGACAAATAAATCGCTTCTATTCCAGCCTTTACTTGTTGCATAGCTTGACCACCAGTTAAAGCACCTAAAGAATTTACATATCCTTTTTTTGAGCTACCGTTAACTAATGACCAAAGTTTTTCAGCCCCACGTTTTGCAATACTGCACTCTGGAACAAATGAACCTCTTAATCTCACAACATCCTCTGCTTTGTAGCCTCTTTTTACGTTTGCCCATCTCGGATTTGATTTCCATTCTTTTTCCAATTCTATAATTTGTTGTTTCCTATCCATCTTACTCTCCTGATGTATGTCAAATAATAATTTAAAATTATTTTTTTAAGTTATACTTAATATTATTTTTTTGAAAATATATAGAAAGTTTTCGCGTGCGTATATTAGCAATTTATATCACTTTAGTCCCTAAATATTTTAAATTCTTTGATAATATTTCATTATGCTGCTAGAATTCATTTATACAACCTAAATTAATTTATAAAAATAGTAATTTAAATTATTGATTTATATGAAAAATAATAAAAATTTTAAAACGGCTGACTTATGTGATCATCATAGTAATGATTTAGTTATCTTAAATCAAAATTTTAAAAGTTACGGCAAAATTAAATCATTTTATGGAAAAATTCAAACTGTCAAATGTCTAAATGATAATTCAAAGGTCAGGGATATAGTTAACACAAATGGTCTTAACATGGTATTAATTATTGATGGTGCTGCCTCAATGGATTGCGCTCTTCTAGGTGACATGCTTGCAGAAGCTGCATTTAGAAATAATTGGTCAGGAATAATTGTAAATGGATGTATAAGAGATTCTGATGTTATTGCTAATATTAACTTAGGAGTTTTTGCTTTAACAACAATACCTATAAAAAGTGTCAAAAATAATATCGGCGAAGTCAACATAGAAGTTGAATTTATGGGCGTAAAATTTAAACCGGGTGAATATATTTATGCCGATATGGACGGAATTATTATAAGTAAAAAAGAATTAATTTAAAAAATTAACTAAAAGATGGTTTTCTTCTATGGTAGTACTTAATATCTCTAAAACTTGTTTTTCCTTCTTCTCCAACACCCAAGTACATTTCTTTTACATCAGGTCTATCTAATAAATCTTTAGCTTTCCCTTTTAAAATAACTCGACCATTTTCTATTATATATCCTTCATCAGCATATTGAAGGGCTACCATTGCGTTTTGTTCAGCTATTAAAAAACTCACGCCTTCTTTATTAAGGTTTTTAACAATCGCAAAAATCTCTTCAACCAATTGAGGGGCAAGACCCATTGAAGGTTCATCTAGCAAAATTAACTTTGGGCGAGACATTAATGCCCTTCCCATTGCGATCATTTGTTGTTCTCCTCCAGATGTAAATCCTGCTAAACTTTTCTTTCTTATTCTTATTCTCTCAAAGTGATCATATACCCTTTCTAAATCTTGTTTTGCTTCTTTTGGATTTTCTCTTATAAACGACCCTGTCATAATATTTTCTTCAACAGTAAGGTGTGAAAAACAATGCCTTCCCTCCAATACTTGAACAACTCCATTTTTTACAAGATTATATGCATCTGAATCTGATATATCTTTGTTTTGATATTCTATAGAACCTTTCGTAATTGCTCCTCGCTCTGCGTGTAAAAGGTTCGAACAAGCTTTAAGTGTAGTAGTTTTACCAGAGCCATTAGCCCCTAAAAGAGAAACAACTTTGCCTTCTTCAACATCTAAAGTAACACCTCGCAATGCTAAGATAACTTGATTATATACAACTTCTATATTGTTTACTTTTAACAAAGACTCTGCCATTTTATTTCCTCTTTAAATTAATGTGGGTATGGCCACATTCTTAATTTTTGTTTTGTTGTTGCCCATAAAGCCGCAAACCCTCCTGGTTCTCTTATTAATAAAGCAATAATAAATACTCCATAAACCATATTAGATACATTTTCTACAACTGCTGTATTAAATGCACCTTGAAATAGCGCGTCACCAACCCAGGTAAAAAGAATTGGGAACTCGTATACAAATATTGCTCCAAGCCAAGATCCAGAAATAGAGCCCAAACCGCCAATAATCAGCATAAATAAAATAGTAAATGATCTGTCAATTTCATAAATCATTAAGTCCACGTTACCAATGTATAAGAAAGAATAAATTCCTCCAGCAACTCCACAGTAAAAACAACTCACGAAAAATGCTAATAGCTTTGTTTTTGGAACACTGATTCCCATAACACTAGCTGCAATATCTCTGTCTCGTACTGACATAAAATTTCTTCCAGTATTACTTCTTAATAGATTTTTTGCAAAATACGTTAATCCTAGACAAATTATCAACGCTAATATATATCTAGCTGGATAACCTTGCATATCAACACTTAGTAGATTACCTATCCCCCAATAGTCATAAAAATGCGGAGGTATAGCAACAACACCTGAAGCTGTATAATTCAAGAAATAAGTATATGTATTAAAAAACCACCATACAAAATATTGTGCAGCCAATGTTGAAACTAATAAATAAAATCCTTTGATTCTTATTGCTTTTAGTCCAAAAATTACACATACTAATCCCGAAAATATTCCGGATATTA
>JAYOZO010000001.1:121100-122283 GCA_038154165.1 Thiothrix sp. | reverse complement strand
CTCTATCACTCAATATACCAATTTTATTAAGCATCATAGAGTGTGCTTTTGATCCCTCAATATCATATAAATACAGTCTTTTATCAAAATGAATTGAAGAAGTGAAAAATTCAACAAAATTATGCGTTTTTTTGGAAAATCTTCCTTGCCAAGGTTTTTTTGTATTCTTTGCCATTGTGAAATACTATCTAATATAATTGCAAACAGTATAACATTAAGTTGACAATAAGGACGAAAGTTTAATGCTAAAAAATATAAGAATTGCTACTAGAAAAAGCCCATTAGCATTATGGCAAGCTACAAAAGTAAGCGAAATGCTTAAAAATATTGATAATTCAATAAATATTGAAATAATTAAAATTACAACATCGGGCGATAAAATTTTGGATAAACCATTATATGATATAGGTGGGAAATCCCTATTTTTAAAAGAACTTGAGCAGTCTCTTTTAAAAGATGAGTGTGATATAGCGGTTCACTCGATGAAAGATATGCCGGCTATACTTCACGAAGACTTAGCAATTAGCGCAATTCTAAAAAGAGAAGATGCTAGCGATGTATTAATATCTAAAAAATATGACTCATTAAAGGATTTCACAAAAAATTCATCAGTAGGGACATCAAGTGTTCGTAGAATTTGTAATCTAAAATATGACTATCCTAATATTCATATTTCTGATTTAAGAGGAAATATAGATACAAGAATAGATAAAGTTTTAAATGATGAAATTGACGGAATTATTTTAGCTGCTGCTGGCGTAAAAAGACTAGGTTTAGAAAAATATATTTCATCTTACTTAAATAAAAATATGTGGATACCCGCAATTGGTCAAGGTGCAATAGGAATTGAAATAAAAAAAAGTAATGAAAAACTAAATAAATTCATTAGTAAACTTAACGATGATCATACTTCAATTTGTGTTAATGCTGAAAGAGAGATTAGTAAATTTTTTAATGCAAGCTGTAATACTCCAATAGCTGCATATGCCGAAACTAATAATAATAATATTTATATAGCATCAATGATTGGTAATATAGAAGGAAGTAAAAAGATTTATTCAAATAAAGAAGGTTTATTAAATAATGCGCAAAAAATTGGACATAGTTTAGCAATTGATTTAGAAAAAAAAGGAGCGAGAGACTTTTTATAAATGCAAGTACTTATTACAAGGCAAATAGAACA
>JAYOZO010000001.1:85846-121090 GCA_038154165.1 Thiothrix sp. | reverse complement strand
AAATTTTCTTTAATTTTAAAAAAAAATAATATTAAAAATATTGTTTTTCCTCTCATTGCAATAAAAAAAATTCATTTGAATGTTTCAAATAAAAAAAATTTAGACCAAGCGGATATAATAATTTTTACAAGCCAAAACTCTGTTTATTCTTTATTGAAAGAAGTAAATATTAATTCTATAAAATCAAAAAAAATAATAGCAATTGGGAAGTCTACAGAAAGAGTTTTAAATAAAATGAAGATAAAAGTTGATATAGTTCCTGAAAATAACTATACAAGTGAATCACTTTTAGACGAAATAGAAAAGCATCGAATCATTGATAAAAAAATTATAATTATAAAAGGGATTGGTGGGAGATCTTTACTTCACAAAAAACTATCTAAAAATAATTTTCTTTATGACGACGTTAATATATACGAAAGAAGCGTTCCAATAACATTTTCAAGTCTTTCTCAGAACACACTCAATAGTATTACTCATATTTGTATCACAAGTGTAGAAATCTTGTTTAATCTAGAATATATATGTCAAATACTCAAGTTAGAAATTTCTAAAAATATAGTTTTTGTTGCTGGAAATGATAGAATTGCGAAAGAAATAGTTACAAAATTTTTTAGTTACAAAATTTTAATATCAAAAGATCCCACAAATGATGAAATGCTTAAAACTTTGTTAAGTAGTAAATAATCAAACTTTTCCAATTTCAATTTTTTCTGTAATCCATCTCTTAGCTAATAACTCAGAAGCTTCCTCAGAAACCATATTAGAACATTCTTTTGTTTCTTTTATATATTTATAATCCCTAGTGATATTCGCAATCTTAAAATTTATTTCGCCTTTTTGTTTTTTGCCTAATATTTCCCCTGGCCCTCTTATTTCTAAATCTTCTTTAGCGATATCAAAACCGTTATTATGCTTTCTTAGTATATTGATTCGACTTTTAGCAGTTTCACTTAAGCCTCTTTTATATATTAAAATACAAGTGCTTTCTTTTTCCCCCCTTCCAACCCTTCCTCTTAATTGATGTAATTGAGATAATCCCATTCTTTCTGAATTTTCAATTACAATTATTGTTGCATTTGGAATATCTAAGCCAACTTCAATAATTGTTGTAGACACCAGAAGATCTATTTTTTTATTCCTAAAATCATTCATTACAACTTCTTTCTCTTTCATTTTCATTCTACCGTGTATTAATCCAATATTTACATTTGTGATTTTCTTTTTTAGCTCATCGTAAGTTTTGGTTGCTGCCTTACATTCCAAAACTTCAGATTCATCTATTAATGGGCAAACCCAAAAAACTTGATTGCCCTCATGACATTGTTTCTGAATTTTTTTAAATACCTCTTGCCTTCTGTTTTCAGATAAAGCAATTGTATTAATTCTTTTTCTCCCCATAGGCATCTCATCAATAATTGAATAGTCTAAGTTTCCATATAAGGTCATTGCTAGTGTTCTTGGTATTGGTGTTGCAGTTAAAATTAGCTGGTGAGGAAATATATCAGAATTTTTTCCTTTAGAGGTAAGTATCATTCTTTGATGTACGCCAAATTTATGTTGTTCGTCAATTATAACAAGAGCTAAATTAGAAAATTTTACTTGGTTTTGAATTAAAGCATGAGTACCAATTACTAAATCGATATTTCCTAATTTTATATCTTCAATAATTATGTCTTTTTCTTTTGTTTTCATGCCTCCATACAACAAAGCAATTTTGATATTAAAACCTTTTAGCATTATTTTAATACTTTGATAATGTTGCTCTGAAAGAATTTCTGTTGGAGCCATAAATGCAACCTGGTAACCATTAGTAATTGCATGTAAAGCACCAAACAAGGCCACAAGTGTTTTCCCAGATCCAACATCGCCTTGCACCAGTCTCATCATTGGTGTCTTTTTTTGCATATTACCAACTATTTCTTCCATCACACATAACTGAGATTTTGTTGGCTGAAAGGGAAGTTTTTCTATTAACTTCTTAATTGGCTCATCATTATTATTTAATTGAAAAGATTTTAACGTTTTGTTAAATGCTCTTATTCTTTTAAAGACCAACTGATGTGCTAATAATTCTTCAAATACTAATCTTTTTTTATCTCTGTTTGCTGTATTAATTAAATCCTCATAAATTATATTTTTTGGAGGATTATGAATATTAATCAATGCTATGTTTATATTTTCTAAATTATATTTTTTTAAAATTTTATTTGGAAGAATTTCTGGAAACTGGATTTCTTTAGATCTTAATAAAGCTAAGGATTGTTTTATAAAATTCCTCAAGCTGTACTGATGTAAACCTTCTGTAATTGGATAAACAGGAGTTAAATATTCATCTAAAATAGGTCTGTTGCTTTGACTAAAAAATTGACATTCAGGATGAATAAATTCTTTTGTTGTTTTTGTTATTCTTGCTTCCCCATAACATCTTACTGATTTTCCTATCGAAAAATTGCTCATTTGACTTTTATTAAAATAAAAAAACCTAAGCTGAATACTTCCTGTGAGGTCTGAGATTCTAACTACGAACATTCTTTTTTTATAAAAAATAATATTTGCTTTTTCTATTACACCCTCAATAAGATATTTTTTTCCGTGTTCTAAATCTGAAATGTTTGTTAATTTTGTTTTATCTTGATACCTTATTGGTAAATGAAATAATAATTCCTCAACAGAGTTAATACCTATTTTACTAAGTTTAATTAAGGCTTTTTCACCAATACCCTTAAGATCTAAAAGACTTTGAGACATATTAAAATTTATTTAACAACTGCTATTGCGTCAATCTCAATTAAAGAACCTTTAGGGAGCTCATTAATACCTATTGCTGCTCTTGCTGGGTAAGGCTTATCAAAAATTTTATCCATATGCTCATTTACTTTAGAAAAATTCTCTAAATTAGTTAAATAAACGTTTAACTTAAGAATATTGTTAAGAGACGAGCCAGATGCTTCAAGCACAGATCTTAAATTTATAAAAACTTGTTTTATTTGATCATCAATATCTTCAGATATAAGGGTCATTTTAATTGGTTCTAATGGTATTTGCCCTGATAAATATATAATATTTTCAAGTTTAACAGCTTGTGAATATGCACCAATAGCTGCAGGCGCTTTATCTGTATGAATATATTCCTTTTTCATTATCCTAGTGTCCTCATCACTTTATTAATATTTTTTAATTTTTTTAATTCTTTTATTACATCAGCTAAATGCTTTCTATTTTTTACATCAATTGTAAATACGAAAGAAGCATAAGGATATTGAACTTCATCAAACTTAACATTTTCTATGTTACAAGAAAGACGAGATATAACTCCAGCAACATTTGCAAGAACGCCTCTTTGTTTTTCAGAAAATACTCTTATTTGCGTAAGATATTCCCCGCTTACTTCATCAGCCCATTCTATAAATATTTTCTTTACTTTTATTTTCTTAATATTATTACAAACAGATCTATGAACAACAAATCCATTTCCCGATGAAGTTAAACCCACAATATTGTCACCTGGTATAGGTCTGCAACATTTCGCATAATTCAAAACTAATCCTTCTGTCCCCTTAATAGAGATATTTTGTATTTTTTTTGATCCTAAAACTTTTGAAACCCAATCATAATATTTTTGTTTCACAAAATTCTTTTTGATTGCAAGATTTTTAGCAGCGAAGTGCGGTACGATATTCCCTAAACCAATCTCTATAAACAAATCTTTTTCGCTTTTTAAATTATATTCATTTAATAATCTTCTTATTTGACTATATGGAATGTCCGTAAATGAAGTGCCATAGTCATGCAGAGACTTGTCTAAAATCCTTAATCCTAGATCTGAAGCTTGCTCTGCCTTCATCTTTTTTAAATAATTTTTGATATTTGTACGTGCCTTTGCTGTAACAACAAACTCTAACCAAGATGGATTTGGCTTTCCAATTGGCGTGGTAATAATTTCAACAGTCTGTCCTGAGGAAAGCATTGTACTCAAAGGAACGTCTATATTATTTATTTTTGCTGCTGTACATTTATTTCCGACATCCGAATGAACTGAATATGCATAGTCAACAATACTACTTCGATATGGCAACTCTTTTATTTCGCCTTTAGGTGTAAATATATATATCTCATCTGGGAAAAGATCAATTTTAATATTTTCTAGAAGATCAATGGAGTTTGAAGAATTTTGCTTCATTTCAATGATTTTTTGTAACCAATCTCTCGCATATGCTTGTGCAGACGAATGACCGCCGGTTTTATATTGCCAATGAGAAGCTATTCCAGACTCTGCAAAATGATCCATTTCTTTTGTTCTTATCTGCACTTCGATAGGTATTGCATTAGGACCAAATAATACGGTATGCAATGCCTGATAACCGTTTGATTTAGGTATGGCAATATAATCTTTAAATTTTCCTGGAACAGGTTTAAATAAGTTATGAGTTGCTCCAAAAATTCTATAACAATCATCTATTTTATTTGTAACAACTCTTAATCCATATATATCAAAAACAGCATTAAAACTTACTTTCTTTTTTTTCATTTTTTTATAAATACTATAAGCATTTTTTTGTCTTGAGTATATTTGTGCTTCAATATTTAGATCTTTAAGTCTCGCAGAAATTTTTTCATTAATATCTGCTAAAAATTTTATTTTGTTTCCTTTGTGACTTTCAACAGCTTTATTAATAATCTTATATCTTAGAGGATTTATTGTTTTAAATGAAATTTCTTCAAGCTCAAGTCTTAATTTGTTCATACCTAATCGGAGAGCTATAGGAACATAGATCTCAAGAGTTTCTTTTGCAATTCTAAGTTTTTTATCTTTAGATAAACAATCTAAAGTTCTCATATTGTGCAATCTATCTGCAAGTTTTACCAATATAACTCTAAGATCATCTGACATCGCTAACATCATTTTACTGAAATTTTCTGCTTGCGCTTCATCTCTTGATAAAAATTTTATATTATCAATTTTACTCACACCATCAACCAATTTGGCTATTTCCTCACCGAATGAGTCTTGAATATCTTTATTACTAACGTGAGTATCCTCAACTACATCATGAAGAATTGCAGCAGCAATACTTACGGCATCCATTTTCATTTCTGCAAGTATGGAAGCAACAGACAATGGGTGATTAATATATGGTTCTCCGCTTTTTCTTAATTGACCTTTATGACTTTCATTACTAAAAATGTAAGCATCTTTAATAAGAGTAATTTGTTTCTTGTTAAGATATGTAATAGATTTTTTTAAAAGATTATTGAGCGCGGGGTTAGACGAACTATGATGACCCAAATAAGATTTTTTTAAACTTGAAGTTTCAACCATACCATATAATTATCCAAAATTAGTTTCTAGGTTATTTCTTCTGTTTCAGTTGTTTCAGCTGATCCTGTTAAGATATCTTCCTCTATTATTATATTTTCCGAGCTCATAGAAACTTCATTTGTATAAATTTGAGAATCACTATCCTTTTTAACTTCATTTTCATTGCTCTCAATATTATCATCATTAAGCAAAACACCAGTTTCTTCATCAATTTCAGATTGATTAAATAACCCTTCATCCTCAATTACAATTGGTTTTTCAACAAGCATCTCTTCGGTAATATTCCCTGCAGCTATTTCACGTAAAGCCAATACAGTTGCTTTATCATTATCCCAATCTAATGTAGGTTCTTTCCCATTCATCAATTGTCTCGCTCTTTTGCTTGCCACCCTTACAAGGTGAAAACGATTTTCTACTTGCTCAAGACAATCTTCTACAGTAATTCTAGCCATATTAATATTCCTTACATTTATAGTTATTTATATACAAATAGTACTTTAAAATTCATTATCTATCAAAGGTTCTTTACGAATTTCCTCATGAATAATCATATCTTTATCTAAAATAAATTTTAATAACATTTTCTCTGCGCGTGAAAAATCATCGTTCAGAATAATATAATCATAATTTTTTGCCATACTGATTTCAAATTTTGCATTTTTAATTCTTCGCAAAATCACATCTTCTTTATCTGTACCTCTATTTCGAAGTCTTTTTTCTAGCTCAGAAAGTGATGGTGGTAATATAAAAATATTTCTAGAAAAAGGAATTTTTTTTTTAATTTTTCAGCACCTTGAAAATCAATTTCAAGAATAACAAAAAGATTTTTTTCTATTAAATTTACAACTGAATCAATAAGTGTCCCGTAATAATTTTCGTGAACAAAAGCGTATTCTAAATAAGCTTCTTTTTTTATATTTTCTTGAAAAATATCAATATCTACAAAAAAATAATCTTCTCCATCTTTTTCGCCGATTCTAGGCTTTCTAGTTGTTTGCGAAACAGCAACAGCAATATTTTTTTCTCTAGATATTTTTTTAATCAGACTTGTCTTGCCTGCTCCAGAAGGCGCAGAAACAACACAAAGATTTTTAAATAAAAATTCATCAATCATATTTTAATTTTTTCTATTTTTATAATGTTATAATAACAATATATATTGAGTTTGTTTATTGATAATTTAATTTATCATTAGATATAATAAATACTAATCTCCTTAAAAAAATGCTTAATAGTCTCAGTAATATTTCTTTTATATTAATTTTTTAATTTGTGATTAAAAATTAAGTGTAAAAAAAAGCCCAAAGTTCTATCCTTGAACATTGGGCTGAAGGATCATTAGGAGATAATGATTAAAACGCGTACTGGGCTCTAAGTTGGAAACTATCTAAATCTTCCGTAGTACCACCTGGATTCACTTGGTTATCCATGCTTACACTTGAATAATTGGCCATAAACTTAACCGTTTCAGTTACGTACCAGTTTGCACCAATAACAAATCTGTCTACATCAACTTCTCTCGCAGCAACTGTTCCTTCATCTGCGTCATCAATTGATATATCTTCATAACGTAATACTAATTCTACTGCGCCCATATTCCCCTTTGGTTTTATTTTGTCAAATGAAGCGCCTTCCCACTTATAGCCTCTAGTTTCTCCAGTTAAAATGTATGATATTTGACCGTAATAACCATCCCACTCATAACCTTTAGAGCCATTCACTAACTCTGTTTCATTATCAAAATATTCAGCTTGCAAAGAAAATGGGCCATTCACATAAGCAGCCTCAATACCTAAGTTTGTAATGTCACCGGCAGCTGCGTCTGCTAACATTGTTTTATCGCCTTGGTGAATTCCTAATTGAATATTTACATCTGCAGACTCGCCTTTATAATCAGCTATACCATAAGATATCCCGAAATGACCAAATTGGTTTTCGCCCATTTTTGGCGAGTAATTTAGTCTTGCTGTTGTGTGCCAAATCATATCGTTATCAACATCTGTATCATCTTTATATGCATCAAAAAAAGATATTGCTCCAGAGAAACGACTTGCTTTATCATAAAAACTTAATTTCACTCCAGCACCATCTCCAGGTTTACCCACGAGATAATTAACTTTCTCGTTCATTGCGTTTAATAAGCCTCTTTCAATAGTTGAAATCCACTTTGAAGAAGTTCTTTGTTCAAGCATCATATCAGCCTTAGTTTTGCCTAAAGTTAAAGCAAAACCTTTATTTGTATCGTATTTCACATAACCTTCATCTAAATTCGCTTTGTCACCCTCAGAAGTAATATCATAAGTTGCTTTATACGACCAATGCTTATTTACAGAACCTTTAATATTGATTCTAGTTCTTCTCCACTCCATATCGGAGAAAGATTTATTTTCTGTCTGATGACCAGAATCCATTGAATCATAGTCCATCATCAGACGACCACCAATAGCAAATTTTTGGTCACCAGATTTTATTTTGATTCCACCGCCAGATGTATCAATTGTTAGCCCCTGTTTTGATTTAGTCTTTACAACACCACTTTCCATATCCTTACTTTGCTCTACAGACTGTTCTAGCGCATTAATTTTTATTAACGCATTTTGTAGCTGCTCTTTCAATTTATAAAATTCGGACTCGGTTACTGAGTAAGAAGGTTTAGCTACAAATAAAACAATCATAGTAAATGCTAAAAATTTCGCTTTCACTTTTTTTTCTCCTTTAAATTTTAATCTTTTTAATTCACTTAATTTATCGGAGAGTAGATTAATAATTATATGTTAAAGTAATGCTAAATTTTTTTTAAATTTTTATGACAATAAAATTTCTTAATAAATTTGTAATAATTCTATGTAATATTCCTTAAAATTAAATATTACAGGAGATACGTATGTTAAAGTATTTATTATATCTTACAATTTTAGCAGGAGCAGTGGCTTCAAAAGTCTATGCTAGAGATCAAATAAATATTGTTGGATCATCAACAGTATACCCATTTGCTATAGTTGTTGCAGAGAAATTTGGTAAAGTTACGAATTTTAGTACTCCTAAAATTGAATCAACTGGTTCTGGTGGAGGGTTTAAACTTTTTTGTGCTGGAGTAGGTACTCAGCACCCTGATTTTACAAATGCATCAAGAGCAATTAAGAAGAAGGAAATCGAACTGTGTAGAAAAAATGGTATAGGTGATATTACAGAAGTTAAAGTTGGCTATGATGGAATTGTAGTTGCTAATTCTAAAGCAGCTATGTCTTATAGCTTAACAACAATGGATTTATATCTTGCTCTCGCTGCTGATATTCCAAATCCTGATGGTTCAGAATCTTTTATTAAAAATCCTCATAAAACATGGAAGGATGTAAATTCAAAATTACCGGCGATTAAAATTGAAGTTCTAGGTCCTCCTCCTACATCGGGCACAAGGGATGCTTTTTCAGAATTAGCTTTAGAAAAAGGCGGTTGTAAAAAAATTAAATGGATTGAAGCATTAAAGAAAAAAGATAAAAGTGAATACAAAGCAAAATGTCACACTATTAGAGAAGATGGTCCCTATATAGAAGCTGGCGAAAATGATAACTTAATGATTCAAAAACTAGTATCAAATCCAAATGCTTTAGCAATCTTTGGTTTTAGTTTTTTAGATCAAAATATTGATAAAGTGCAAGGAGCGGTCATAGATGGAATAAAACCAGAGTTTGAAAATATTGCTTCAGGCACATATCCTATTTCTAGACCATTATTCTTTTATATTAAAAATGCTCACGTTGGTGTTATACCAGGAATGATGGAATATGTTGAAATGTTTTTAGATGATTCAGCTTCAGGTGAGGATGGTTATTTATCTGAAAAGGGTTTAATTTCAATGACACCTGAAGAACGTGCAAAATTAAATCCTAAAGCTTTAGATTTAACATTAATTGTTGGAGATGAATCTCCTTCTAAAGTTAAAGTATCTAAAGAGTAAAAGTAATTAAATATATGAACGGGGAAATAATTTCCCCGTTTTTTTTATGTATAATCTTCTATTAAGAATACTATTATTATGTATTATGCAAATTTTTTATTATGCAAATTTTTGAAAAATACCTAACAATATGGGTAGGTTTATCAATGTTTTTAGGGTTATTACTTGGCAATAATTTTAATTCCATTTTCATTGATATTGCTAGCTATAGTATTGGAAATATAAATTTGTTAATTGCTGTACTAATTTGGATAATGATTTATCCAATGATGCTTAGCATTGATTTTAAATGTATAAAAAAAGTCTGGGAAAATCCAAATGGTCTTTTTTTAACTATATTTATAAATTGGATGATTAAACCATTTAGTATGGCAGGGATAAGTATCTTATTTTTTCATTATATCTTTGATAATTATGTATCAATTGAAGAGGCAAATAGTTATATAGCAGGCATGATATTACTTGGGATTGCCCCTTGTACCGCAATGGTATTCATCTGGTCAAAGCTAGTTAATGGAGATGCTAACTACACGTTACTTCAAGTCTCAATAAACGATATAATTTTAATATTAGCGTTTCCTATAATTACAAAACTTCTTTTAGGTCTAACTGGATTTATGATTCCCTGGAATACATTAATAGCTTCTATAGTCTTATACATTATTATTCCTTTAGCTGTAGCGATATTTACAAGATATATCATCTTAAAAAATGATTTTAGTAAAATTAATAATTTTATTGATCTTCTAAAACCATTTTCTATTTTAGGCTTATTACTTACAGTCATCATATTATTTGGTCTTCAAGCTAATAAAATTAATGAAAAACTATTCATAATGATATTAATTTCTATTCCTTTGCTAATACAAACTACTGGAATTTTTGCTATTACTTATTTTCTAGCATTTAAACTTGCTATTCCTTATAATGTAGCAGCTCCAGCATCATTAATAGGAACTTCAAACTTTTTTGAGCTAGCTGTAGCTGTAGCTATAAGTTTATTTGGCCTAAATTCTGGAGCAGCTTTAGCAACAGTTGTAGGTGTTTTAGTGGAAGTACCTATAATGTTAATGCTTGTAAATTATGCTAATAGAACTAAACATTACTTTAAGGAAAGTTAGATGGAATTAGTAAAAAAAACTGATGATTATACAATCTATAAAAAAAGATCTGGCAGGTATGCTGTACAAAATAAAGACAAAAAATATTTTTCTGAAAAAGAAAAAATTGAAATTTTATTAAAAGAAAAATTAATTAAACTATCTAAACAAAAGAAACCTTCAGAGCCAATTGAAGAGAAGCCTGTTGAAGCTGTGGCTGAAGAGAAGCCTGTTGAAGCTGTGGCTGAAGAGAAGCCTGTTGAAAAATAAAAAAAAATTATTTTTTACGATTTATAGAGAAATCTGCTAAAAAATTTAGTAAATTTGATACTTCTTTATGTTCTATAACCTTAAGGTTGTTTTTTGCCTTAACTACAAATTCTTTTGCTTTATTTTGAGTAAATTCAATTGAATTTGTTTCAAAAATTATATCTCTTAAAGTCATAAAATCTTCAATTCTACGATTTTGCATTATAGATCTTAAAACTTTTTTTTGCTTTTCTGATGAATTCCCATAAGCATATATAAAAGGCATCGTAATCTTTCCTCCGTTCAAATCATCGCCTATATTCTTGCCAATTTGCTCTTCTGAATTAGCCGTATAATCTAAAACATCATCTGATATTTGAAAAGCTAGTCCAATATTTCTTCCATACATAGATAGATTTTTTCTAAGATTATCATTTACGTTCGCCAATACTGCTGTGCATTCACATAAAGCCTCAAAAAGAGTTGCTGTTTTATATTGTATAACTTTTAAATATTGATCAACACTTGTTTCAACTTGATCAACATACATTAATTGCAAAACTTCACCTTTTGCAATTGTATTAGTTGCACTAGCAAGAATTTTCATAATTTCCATGTTTTTTAATTCAACCATTACCTCAAAAGATCTAGAGTATAGAAAATCACCCACTAATACACTTGCTTCATTACCCCACACTTTATTTACTGTATCTTTTCCTCTTCTTTTTCCTGATAGATCAACTACATCGTCGTGTAACAATGTGGCCGTATGGATAAATTCTATTATTACAGCTAATTTATATAATTTTTGTTTATCTATTTTTAATGCTTTACCGATAATTACTACCAGTAATGGTCTTATTTTTTTCGAAGGAGCATCAATAATATATTTAGAAACCTTATCTATTAAAGGTATATCTGATTCTAAATATTTTAAGATTTCAGATTTAATATCTAAAATTTCATCCTGCATTGCATCACTGATAGTATTATAGTCCATAGAAATAGCCTATTTCTTTGTAAATATATTATTAAATTCCAATAATTATAACAAAATATATCATTATATTCTTAACAATACATTGACCTCTATTTTTAATAAATATAGAATAAGTGTCCTATTAATATTTACTAAGAGATTGTTATGTATGCTGTTATAAGTACTGGTGGAAAACAATATAGAGTTTCTAAAGGTGACACAATACAAATTGAAAAATTGGATAAAAACGAAGGAGATAAAGTTCAGTTTGATAAAATTCTTCTGATATCTAATAATGGCAAAGTAACCATCGGAAAACCTTTTCTAGAAAAAAGTAAAATTGAAGGCATTGTCAAATCTCAAGGAAGAGATAAAAAAATAAATATAATTAAATTTACTAGAAGAAAGCATTACAAAAAACAAGCTGGGCATAGACAAAGTTTTACACAAGTAGAAATAACAAATATCACAGAGGAATAAAATGGCTCATAAGAAAGCAGGTGGTAGTACTAGAAACGGAAGAGACTCAGAGTCTAAAAGACTAGGAGTTAAGAGATATGGTGGTGAGCTAGTAAAAGCCGGCAATATTATCGTAAGACAGCGTGGCACTAAATTTCATCCTGGAGAAAATGTTGGCTGCGGAAAAGATCATACCTTGTTTGCAAAATCTTCTGGCCACGTCAAATTCTCTATTAAAGGACCAAAAAATAAGAAATATGTAAGCATAGTTTCTCCCTAAAATATCTTAAAATAACAAACTTTTTCATTTAATTTAATTTTATACTTATAAAGTATAATATCCCAATACTAATTTAGAGAATAGATATGAAGTTCGTAGACGAAGTAGAAATAGAAGTTAAAGCTGGCAAAGGAGGTAATGGCATTGCGAGTTTTAGAAGAGAAAAATATATTGAATTTGGAGGCCCAGATGGTGGCGATGGTGGCGATGGTGGTAATATATACTTAAAAGGCACGAAAGCATTAAACACCCTGGCAGACTTTAGAACTAAAAAAAAATTTAATGCTCAAAACGGTGAAAATGGAATGAGCAGAAATAAAACTGGCAGAAATGGTGTTGACTTAGAAATTCTTGTTCCATTAGGAACTATAGTATGCAATGCAGAAAATAATGTTTTTATAACTGAATTAATCAAAGATCAGGAGAGACTTCTCGTCGCCAAAGGTGGTAAACATGGCTATGGTAACTTAAGATTTAAATCATCTACAAATAGAGCTCCAAGAAAATTCACCAAGGGTTATCCTGGGGAAGAACTAAACTTAAAATTAGAACTAAAATTGTTAGCAGATGCGGGCTTACTAGGTAAGCCAAATGTTGGTAAATCATCATTATTAAGAGCTATGACTAAAGCAAAACCAAAAGTTGCAAATTATCCGTTTACAACTTTGAATCCATCATTGGGCGTTGTAGATATTCGATTTGGAGAAAGCTATGTAATAGCAGATATCCCAGGCCTTGTTAAAGGTGCTGCAAATGGCATTGGATTAGGTACGCAGTTTCTCAAGCATTTATCTAGAACTAATATATTATTACACGTAGTAGATGTACAAAACGCGAATATTGAAAAAGAATTAAACGAAATAAATATAGAGCTTGAAGAATATGATCAAAATTTAAGAAATAAAAAGCAGTACATCGTTTTTAATAAAATTGATCTTTTAGATAAAATTCAATTAGAAAAAATAAAAGAGAAAATATATAAAATTTATGACAAAAAAACTGTTTTTTTTACTTCAACGATAAATAATATTGGGATAGATTTATTAAAAAAGAGAGTGCTTGAGTTATTAAAAGAAATTAGCGCTAAAAAAGAAAATTTTTAATAAATTTAAATTAATATAAAATATTTTAAAAAATTATGAATTATAAAATAACAAATATTCAAGAACTAAAAAATTCTATTACTTCTTTAGAAGAAAAAGTAACAGTAATTAATGACAAATTGAAAAATAAAAATCATAATCTATATCCTAAGAATAGTTTTGATTTAGAAAAGAAATTTGGTAAAAAAAAATTTAATTTAAATGAGCTACAATTAGAAATTACAAGACTTAAAAGAAGACAAAAAAATCTAAATTTACTTTTTATTATAATAATTTTACTATTTATCTCATATATATTTTTAACTATAAAATTATGAAAAAAATATGGGTGATTAAAATTGGCAGTTCTTTGGTTACTAAAAGTACGACTGGACTTAATATTAAAAATATAAAAAATTGGGCTGACCAAATCAATAAGCTCGTAAATAATAATATAAGAATTATAATTGTATCTTCTGGCGCAATTGCTGAAGGTATGAACCGCCTTAACCTTTCAAAAAGACCTTCATCATCAAGTCATTTGCAAGCTCTAGCAGCTACGGGGCAAATGGGATTAATTCAAGCATATGAAGTTGCTTTTAAAAAATATAATATTTTGACAGCACAAATGTTACTAACACATGAAGACTTAAGTAATAGAATACGATATCTTAATGCCAAAAATACATTAAATAATTTAATACAATATAATATTGTCCCAATAATAAATGAAAATGATACAGTTTCTACTGATGAAATAAAATTTGGAGATAATGATACATTAGCTTCATTGGTTGCAAATCTAAGTGGAGCAGAAAAATTAATTATCTTAACTGATCAAGATGGCTTATATACAAACGATCCAAGAAAAGTTAAAAATTCCAAACTTATAAAATCTATATCTGTATTAGATAAAAAATTAAATAAATATGCTGGACCTAGTAATAATAGTTTAGGTAGAGGTGGAATGATCACAAAAATTTCTGCTGCTAAAAAAGCTGCAAGATCAAATACACAAACAATTATTGCTAATGGAATTAAAAAAAATATTTTAATTAATATATTTAATAATCAAGATTATACTGGAACTATAATTTATAATAAAAATTCAGCAATAAATTCCAAAAAACAGTGGATTGTAAATTCTTTAAAAATTAAAGGAAAAATAATTGTTGATGCTGGGGCAAAAAAAGTTATTAAACAAGCAGGCAAAAGCCTGCTTCCTGTGGGCATAAAATCTATCTCTGGTGAATTTAAAAAAGGAGACCTGTTAGCTATTTGCGGTCCAAATAATCAAGAGATTGCTACGGGCCTGACAAACTATGATTCAAAAGAGCTTATTAAAATTATTGGCATGTCAACTGTAAAAATAAAAAAAGAATTTGGAATTATTGATAATGAAGTTGTAATTCACAGAGACAATATGATTTTATCCTAATTCAAAAATTTGTTTATTTAGTCTTGATTTATACCTTGCAGCCTTGTTTTTATGAATAATACCTTTAGAAACTCCAGAATCAATAATTGGAACTGCTTTTTTATAATTTTCACTTGCTATCGATTTATCACCTGAAGCTATAGCCTTGACTATATCTTTAACGTACGTTCTAAGTTTTGACTTTAAGGATATATTTCTTTGCCTTCTAGTCAAAGATTGTTTAGCTCTTTTTCTTGCTTGAGAAGAATTTGCCATAAATTGAAAACCTATTTCTATTAAAAGTGGTAAATATGCGGTTTTCTTACTAATTTGTCAATAAGAAAGTAATAATTAATCAGAAATTATATATAATTGCATAATGTCTCTTTCTATTAAAAAAAAGTTTTTTAAAAATACTGCAGTAGTATCAGTATTCACTATGCTATCAAGAATTTTTGGTTACATTCGAGATGCAGCAATTTTTATTTTTATCAGTAATTCAACTGGCGCACTTGACGCATTTCTTGTAGCTTTTAGAGTTCCAAATTTCTTTAGAAGAATTTTTGGCGAAGGAGCCCTATCAACAGCATATATTCCAATTTTAAGTGATTATAAAAATAACAAAAGCAATGATGAGGTTAAAGAATTTATAAACTCATCAATTACAACTTTATCAATAATACTTTTAATAATTTCATTTATAGGAATAATTATTGCACCAATCTTAGTATATATCATTGCTCCAGGATTTATAAATTCAGAATATGGTCAAAACGAGCTTGCTGGAAACTTACTTAGAATAACTTTCCCATACATGTTATTTATATGTCTTACAGCTGTTATAGCCAGTATTTTAAATACTTATGAGAACTTTTCAGTCCCAGCTATAACGCCTGTAATTTTAAATATAATATTAATATTAAGTGTTATATATCTTGCTCCTTTATTCAATGAACCAGTTTATGCATTAGCTTGGGGTCTTCTATTTGGAGGAATAGTTCAGCTTTCTTTTCAATTATATCCTTTGATCAAAATGGGTCTTTTCCCGAAATACAAACTTAATAAGAATCACCCAGGTATAAAGAAAATTAAATTACTAATGCTACCAGTGATATTTGGATCCTCCGTTACGCAAATAAACTTAATTTTTGATACGATTATTGCTTCCTTTTTAATAACTGGAAGTATAAGTTGGCTATATATGTCTGATAGATTTATTGAACTTCCATTAGCTTTATTTGGAATATCTATTGCAACTGTACTATTACCAAAATTATCAGAATATTATAGTAAATCTGACAATGAATCATATAACACTACTTTAAATTGGGGCTTAAAACTTGGTGTATTAATTTCTTTACCTACTTCTATTGGATTAACGCTGCTTGCAGAACCAATATTAATAACACTTTTACAGTACAGAGAATTTTCTTTAAATGACGTCCATATGACCGCTATAAGCTTAATAGCTTTTGCATTAGGTCTTCCTGGGATGATAGGAGCAAAAATTTTAATAACAAACTACTATTCAAGAAAAGATACAAAATATCCAGTTAAAGCTGCATTAATTGCTGTGATATGTAACTTCATTCTCAATATAATTCTTGTCCTATATCTTATTAGTATAAATTTTAAAGGAACCCATATTGGGCTTGCAATAGCCACATCAATATCAGCCTATATAAATTTTTATTTTTTATTTAAAAATGCTTATAAAACAAAAATCCTTATAATAGATAAAAGCGTAATAAAAATTTTTATTAAGTCAGTACTAGCAACTATTATTATGACAATTTATATTTTAAATTATGATCTTAATGCAAATTCATGGGTTGAGCTTGATATATACAATAGAATAAAAATATTATTTTTAATAATATTATCATCTGCGCTAATTTATTTTATAACTTTATATTTATTTAAAATATCCCCAAAAAATATAAGATGAAGGTTTTTAGAGACATTGATAACATAAAATTAAAGGACTCAATTACGGCAAGTATTGGCGGTTTTGACGGAATTCACTTAGGTCACCAAAAAATAATTCATAATATTATAAATGAGTCAAAAGCTCAGAAAAATAAAAGTGCTTTAATTACCTTCAAACCACTTCCTAAAATTTATTTTGCAAAAAAAAATTTTGAACTTATTTCAATTCATGAAAAAATAAAATTTTTAAAAAGTTTTGACTTAGATTATTTAATAATTTTAAGGTTTAATGAAAACTTAATTTCAATGAAAAGCAAAGATTTTATAGAAAAAATATTAATAAAAAAATTAAATATAAAATCTTTAACTGTTGGTGATGACTTTAAATTTGGGAAAAATCAATCAGGTAATGTTGAAGAATTAAAAGATTATTCCTGCAAAGGATTTTTTAATTTAATAGTTGAACGAAAATACTGTTTTAAAAATAAGCGTATTTCAAGTACTTTGATTAGAAATGCCATTAAAGAAAATAATTTCTCTTTAGCCGAAAAAATGCTTGGTAGGTCGTACACCATTTCTGGTAAGATAGTACACGGTGACAAAAAAGGCTCTAAAATTGGTTTTCCTACTGCAAATATTAAATTAGAAGAAAATATATTATTAAATGGTGTATATGTAGTTTCAACTTACTATAATAAAAAAGTATACTATGCAGTTGCAAATATAGGCTATAAGCCAACATTTAATGGAAACAAATACCTATTTGAAGCCCATATTTTTAATTTTGAGGGTGAATTATATGGGAAAAGGCTGGAGTTTAGAATTATCTCCAAGATACGAGATACAAAAAAATTTAAAAGTATCGAAGATCTAAAAAAAAATATAACTCAAGACATAAATACAGCTAAAAAATTTTTGAATATATAATGAAGGATTATAAAAATACTTTAAATTTACCTAAAACAGATTTTCCAATGAAGGCAAATTTGCCTGACAAAGAACCTATAATACAAAAAAAATGGGAGGAGGAAAATTTATATAAAAATCTTTTAGAAGCTAATAAAAATGCTAAAAAATTCGTATTACACGATGGTCCTCCTTATGCGAATGGGAATATTCATATAGGGCATGCCGTAAATAAAATATTAAAAGATATAATAATTAGATCTAAAATTTTTTCTGGGTACAAAACTCCTTTTATACCAGGATGGGACTGCCATGGTTTACCAATTGAATTAGAGGTTGAAAAAAAATTAAAAAAAGAGCAAAGCATAAATGATCGAGACTTCAGAAAAAAATGCAGAGAATATGCTGTAGAACAAGTTGAGAATCAGAAAAAAGATTTTAAAAGATTAGGAATTTTAGGAGATTGGGAAAATTCATATTTAACATCAAATAAAAAATTTGAAGCATCAACACTTAAAGCACTTGAAAAAATATACAACAATGGTCACTTACAAAAAGGCTTTAAACCTGTTCACTGGTGCGTAAAATGTCAGTCTGCACTTGCTGAAGCAGAAGTTGAATATGAAGAAAAAGAATCATTATCAATTGATGTAAAATTTTTTCTTTTAAAAAATAGTGATTTGCTAAATATTTTTAAACAAAAAAAAATAAATAAACCATCATCTGTTGTTATATGGACTACAACACCTTGGACATTACCATCTAATAAATCTGTAGCTATAAATAAAAAGTTGGAATATTTATTAGTTGAAGATGATCAAGAAAATTATATTATTGCGAAAAATTTATATAAAAGATTTTGCGAAAGAATTCATAAAAATCTTGAAATATTATCATCTTGTATAGGTATTGATCTTGTAGGGATAAAAGTTAAACATCCCTTTTTAGATAACGTAATTGACATAATCGAAAGTAGCCATGTTACAACTGAAACTGGCACTGGTTGCGTTCATATAGCGCCCGCACATGGATCAGACGATTTCATGCTTGGGGAAAAAAATAACTTAGAAATTCTAAATCCCATTCTTAGTGATGGAATATTCTCAGGTATACCGAGTGATTTAAATAATATTCACGTATATAAACTTGATGAGCCTGTTATTCAACTATTAATTGAAAATAATGCTTTATTGAGTAAAAATAAATTTAGACACTCATATCCTCATTGCTGGAGGCACAAAACCCCATTAATATACAGAGCGACACCTCAATGGTTTATATCGATGAAAAAAAATAACTTACTGTTACATACGCTTGAAAAAGTAAATAGTGTTAAGTGGATTCCATCTTGGGGTAAAGAAAGAATTAAATCCATGCTTGAAAATAGGCCAGATTGGTGTATTTCTAGACAAAGAAAATGGGGTGTTCCCATAACATTATTAATAAATAAAAAAACAGGTGAACCACATTCAAACACCTCAATAATATTTTCAAGAATTTGTAAGCTAGTAGAAGAACACGGTATTGAAATATGGTTTGACATAGATATTGCTGAACTAATAGATAATCCTAACGAATATGAAAAAGTCCAAGATACACTTGACGTGTGGTTTGATTCAGGATCTTCGCATTCTGCAGTATTAGAAAATACATCTGATTTATCATTCCCTGCTGATTTGTATCTTGAAGGTTCTGATCAGCATAGAGGGTGGTTTCAATCATCATTATTAACATCTATTGCTATAAATAATATAGCACCATATAAAGCCGCTATGACTCATGGTTTTACTGTAGACGCTCACGGAAATAAAATGTCTAAGTCTAAAGGTAATGTTATCGCCCCACAAAAAATTATAGATAAGTTAGGATCGGATATTTTAAGGTTGTGGGTTGGATCAACTGACTCGTCATCAGAAATTAATATTAGCGACGAAATATTAAACCGCACGTCAGATAAATATAGAAAAATAAGAAATACCATAAGATTTTTATTATCAAATATTGCAGACTATGATACAAAAAATTTTTCAAATGATTTAATAACTATTGAGCTTGATAAGTGGATAGTAAAGAAAGCTATTTATACTCAAAACCAAATTAAGCAACAATACGACTTATATAATTTTCATTTGGTAACAAAAATAATACATAGTTTTTGCGTTAATGAACTAGGATCTTTTTACCTTGATATCATAAAAGATAGACAATACACCTGTAAAAAAGATTCTCAAGAAAGACTTTCTGCACAACATTCAATGTATTATGTTCTAAAAATGTTACTGATTTGGATAGCTCCAATTTGCCCACATACTGCTGAAGAAGCTTGGAAATTCATACCCAACAATCATGGTAAATCTATTTTTTATAATAAATGGATTGAGACTAGCAAAGAATCGTCTGATGTTATAGGAATTCAAGATGAATTTTGGAATCTTATTATAGAATTAAAAAAACACGTTTCAAAATCTCTTGAAGATAAAAGAGTTGAAAATCTTATTGGCTCTCCTTTAGATGCAGAAATAACATTATACTGCTCAAACGAAATGTATAATATACTTAAATTATTTGACTCAGAACTAAAATTTATTTTCATAACTTCGAAAGTTTCAATAGAAAATATTAATCTTGATAAAAAGATAGAGCCTATTCAAATAAATAATCATAAAGTAATTATAGAAGTAATTAATTCAGTAAATTTAAAATGTGATAGATGTTGGCATAAATGTGCAAGTGTTGGCAAAGATGAAAAATATTTAAATATTTGCTCAAGATGTATCTCAAATGTTTACGGCGATGGCGAGAAAAGAAAATATGCATAAAAAAAAATTCGTAATTTTTTCTATAATTTTTATATCTTTTTTATTAGATTTAATTACTAAGAATTTTGCTATAAATAACTTAATGATTAATCATTCATTATTAATAAATAATTATTTAAACTTTACTCTTACTTTCAATTATGGTGCGGCATTCAGTTTCTTAAGCAATGCTGATGGATGGCAAAGGTGGTTTTTTATTATTTTTAGTTTTATTGTAATATGTGTTATAACTTTTTTTATTATCTTTGATAAAGAAACAGAATACATTGCTTTTAGCTTTATCCTTGGTGGTGCCCTTGGAAATCTATATGATAGACTTCTTCTGGGCTATGTAATAGATTTTATTGAAATACATTATAATGATTTTTATTGGCCAATATTTAATATTGCTGATATTTCTATTTCCATTGGAATTATACTATTATTATATTCCTTATTAATAAAAAAAAATAAGAGTGTATGAACATAATCTTAGCTAATCCCAGAGGTTTTTGCGCAGGTGTAGATCGTGCAATTGAAATTACAAATAATGCTTTAGATTTATTTGGTCCTCCAATATATGTTAAACACGAAATTGTTCATAATAAATATGTTGTTGACGATCTTAAAGAGAAAGGAGTAATTTTTATTGAAGATATCGAATCTATTCCTGAACATTCTATATTAATCTTTAGCGCGCATGGTGTATCTAATAAAATAATTGAACAGTCAGAAAAAAGAAATTTAAAAATTTTTAATGCAACTTGCCCATTAGTTACAAAAGTTCATATGGAGGTTTTAAGATTATCAGAAAAAAATATTAATACTATTTTAATAGGTCATAAAGGCCACCCTGAAGTAGAAGGTACAATCGGAAGATATTCATCAAACTCTGGTTCAAAAATTATTTTAGTTGAGAGTGAAAATGATGTAAAAAGATTAAATTTTAATGTCAATTCCGAAATTGCATATGTTACACAAACTACATTATCAATTGATGATACTCAAAGTATTATTAAAGTAATTAAAAAAAAATTTAAAAATGTAATTGAGCCAAATAAAGGAGATATATGTTATGCAACAACTAATAGACAAAATGCTGTAAAAGAACTTACAAAAAAATGCGATATAATATTTGTTGTTGGTTCTGAGAATAGTTCTAATTCTAATAGATTAAAAGAGATATCTACTCGCTCAGGAGTTCCAGCATATTTATTAGATAGCGCTAATGACTTGGATATAAAGTGGCTAGCAAATAAAAAAAATATTGGTCTTACAGCAGGCGCATCTGCTCCTGAAGTGCTCGTTCAATCAATTATAAGCAAATTGAAAGGGTTTGGAGCTTTAAATATCATCAATTCACAAGGAGTCGAAGAAAATATAATTTTTAAAATACCTAAAGAATTAAATATTAAATAATTCCAACTTCATATAATGCATATAAAATAGTACCTACAACAATTACAATTCCTAAAATTAATGCTGTTAATCTAAAAATATCCATAAATTCTCCTTTTTTAATTATTTTGACACAAAAAAACCTTTTTTTGAAATAAAATTTTGAGCCTGTGGTCAGGATTGAACTGACGACCTTTTCGTTACGAATGAAATGCTCTACCAACTGAGCTACACAGGCTAAACTCTTTAAGTAATTAAATTATTGACAATTTTAGCAGACGAGATAGCAGTTAAAATACCATACCGGTAGTGCCCAAAATTGTAAATAATTCTCTTATCTTTTTTATCAAAATTAATATACGGTTTATTATCATATGAAAATGGCCTAAATCCAAATGTCTGTTGGGTATTTTGTAATTGAATATCATCTGAAAATAATTTAGATAATGCATTTTTTAAATATGTGTATGCTGATAGAGTTAATTCGCTATCAAAACCAACATCCTCTATTGTAGAACCGATAGTAATATTATTTTTATCTCTTGGGATAATATAATAATCATCAAATAATAATACATTATTTAATATTTTTTTACTTGACTTAAAATTCAACAATTGGCCTTTTATAGGCTTTACTTTAATCTTTTCATTTTTAATTAAATCATTACTCCAGGCGCCGGTTGTTATTATTATATAATCATAAATTTTATATTTTGAATCTTTTAAAAGTACGGATAAATTTTCTATATTTTCATTTTTAAAAATTACGTTAGATTTTTTTAATTTTATCTTATAAAATTCAATTAAGGATCTAGGATTGATTATATTAATATTCTTTATAACTAAATAATTTTCATATTCTTTTTTTATTGCTTTTTCAATTTCATTAACCATACCATCGAAAAAATTTGACTCTACAAAAGTTTTGTTTTCATACCATTTTTTTGCTTTTTGAAGGTTTTTGCCAAAAATTATTAAATTTTTCTGATAAAAATTAAGTTTTCTCCTGTCTTCTAATATTAAATTATCAAAGAAATTCTTATATTCAGCGTAGCCACTAATGCATAAATGCTGCAAGTATTCTGAACTATTCCAAGGGTTTAGCGGAAAAAGCAATCCTGCCGCAGATTTTGAGGCCTGCCCTTTTTTTTTAGCATCAACAATTGTAATTTGAAAATTATTTTTTAGAAGTTGATTTGCTGTTGATAGACCGACTATACCAGATCCAATTATTAAACATTTAGTCATTTTTTAACTAAAGTACCTATACCTTCTTTTGTAAAAATTTCTAATAATACTGAATGTTGAATTCTTCCATCAACTATATGGGCCATTTTTACACTATTTTTTATTGCATTTATACAAGCGTTTATTTTTGGAAGCATTCCTCCAGATATTATTCCAGAATTTACAAGTTTTTTTATCTCAGAAAAAGATAGAGTAGAAATAAGATTATTTTTTTTATCTAGCACTCCAGATTGATCAGTTAAAAAGATTAATTTTTCAGCAGCTAATTGTGAAGCAATATCACTAGCTGCAGAATCAGCATTAATGTTGAATATATTATTTTCATAATCATATCCCAATGGAGCAATCACAGGTATATAATTTGAATTCATCAAATCAAAAAGATAGTTTGTATTAACATCAATTATTTCGCCAACGTAACCATAATCGACTTTATTAGAAATGAATTTTTGTACTTTAATCGTTCTCTTCTCATCTTTTGCTATACCAATAGCATTGCCCCCATTTTTATTTATTAAATTAACTATTTCTTTATTAACAATTTTATCTAATGTGTCAGATACAACTTTGATAGCGTTAGAGTCAGTAACTCTAATACCATCTACAAAGTTTTTTTGTATACCAACTTTTTCAAGCTCATCATTAATTTGTGGCCCACCTCCATGAACAACAATTACATTAATCCCAACTTGTTTCATTAAAACAATATCTCTGGCAAAATTATTTTTTAGATCTGTTTCAATCATTGCCGCACCTCCATATTTTACAACGCAAATCTTTTTAGAAAACTTTTGTATATATGGTAATGCTTCTGTGAGAATTTTTACTACTTGCTCGGCTTTATTTTTATCCATCTTAAATCTCTAAAGTTGCATCTATTTTTTTTATTTCGTTTATAAAATTTTTTTGTATAACTTTTAATTCGCTTTCTGTATCAGCTTCAAAACGCATAACAAGACATGGGGTTGTATTAGAAGCTCTTATCAAACCCCAGCCGTTTTTAAAATCAGCTCTTAATCCATCAATTTTAGAAATCTTTGCATTTGAAAATTTTGCATCTTTTATAAACTTTTTCATAAATTCGTGTTGTATTCCATCTTTATCAACAAAAATATTTATCTCAGGTGTTGAAAAAGAAAAAGGTAAAGAACTGAATAGCTCATTACTAGTTAATTTTTGATTAGATAATATTTCAAGCATTCTTGCTCCGCAATAAATACCATCATCAAATCCAAACCATTTATCATTAAAAAAAATATGTCCTGACATTTCTCCGCCAAGTATAGCATTCATTTCCTTCATTTTAGACTTAATAAACGAGTGGCCAGTTCTACACATAACTGGTTTGCCACCATATTTTTTTATATACTCCGGCAAATCTTTTGAAGATTTTACGTCATACACTATTTTTGAATTAGCATCCTTTAACAATATATCTTTCGAATATAACATCATTTGTCTATCCGGCCACAAAATATTGCCCTTATTATCAATAATTAGGCATCTATCGCCATCTCCATCAAATGCGATTCCTAGATCACAGTTATTTTTATTTACTGCGTAAATTAGATCTGCTAAATTATTTGGGTCGCTTGGATTTGGTTGATGGTTTGGAAAATTTCCATCAATATCGCAGTAGAGTTCTATTAATTCTAAACCTAGTTTTTTGTAAATAGCTAAAGCTGTTGGACCTGCTATACCATTGCCTGCATCTATAGCAATTCTTAATTTTTTTCTAATTTTAATGCTCTCCAAAAAACTTTTTTCATATTCATGAATAATATTAATTTTTTTCAGATATGTATTACTTTTATAATTAGATTCAATGTTATTACTTAAAATTTTATTATAAATTTCCTGAATCTCTTCTCCTGCTAATGCGTGATTATTCATTATAATTTTAAATCCGTTATATTCTTTTGGGTTATGACTTCCAGTAACCATCACTCCAGAATTTAATTTTAAAAAATTTATAGCAAAGTATAGTACTGGCGTTGGAACTTCACCTATATCAATTATATTTTTTCCTGACTCAAGAAATCCTTCAATTAAAGAATCGGATAATTTTTTACTTGATAACCTCCCATCTCTGCCTATAACAATGGTATTTTTATGTTGTTTATAAATTCTACTAATTGATTTAGCTACTTCTTTGGCTGTAGTAACAAATAATTCTTGTTCAAATATTCCTCTAATATCATATGCTTTAAATATATTTTTTGAAATTTTCATTATTATGATGTTCCACTATGGCCAAATCCACCTGAAGATCTCTCTGTAGTTTTGAAATTATCAACAATTCTATATTCAATTTGGATTATTGGTATTATAAGAAATTGTGCAATTCTATCTCCAGGGTGAATTATAAATTCACTAATACTATTATTAAATAATGAAACCATTAACTCTCCCTGATAATCTGAGTCAATTAACCCAACAGAATTACCTAATATTATTCCGTGTTTATGACCTAAGCCAGACCTAGGCAAAATAATTCCTGCATAATTTTTATCTTCAATATAAAAAGCTAATCCCGTTGGAATCAAAATAGTCTGCTTTGGCAAAATGCATATTTCATTATCTATACATGCTCTAAGATCAATTGCTGCAGAACCTTTTGTAGCATAGGAGGGTATTTTTATGTCTTTTCCAATTTTTGGGTTTAATATTTTTACTTGAATTTTTTTTAACATGTTTTACCTACTTATATATATTTGAAATTTCCTCAACAAATTCAACTGCAAGTTCTTTCTTATTTTTCAAACTTAAAGTTTTTTCAAGACCATTACCCCAGTAAAGCGTTAAAGAATTTTGAGTATCATCTATTCCTTTTTTATAACTGACTTTATTCGCTGCAATCACTGAAATTTTTTTTTCTTTTAATTTTTTTATTGCGTTTTGTTTTAGATTATTGGTTTCTGCAGCAAATCCTACTGTAAACAAATTATAATTTTGAGAAACTAACTTTAAAATATCAATATTTTTTACTAACTCTAAAGTTACTTCTTTATCACTTTTTATTTTTTTATTTTTTTGATCTTTTACTACAAAATCGGAAACTGCTGCAACCGATACAAATATGTCGCAATTCTTAATATTTTTTTCAACCTCTAAAAGCATTTCCTTTGCTGTTTTAACCTCAATTACTGGAATTTCCTCCTTTTGATTATATCTACAGGGCCCTTTTACTAAAATTACTTTTGCACCGCTATCATGGAAGGCATTTGCTATCTCACAACCCATCATACCAGAGCTTCTATTCGATATATATCTAATAGGATCAATATATTCAATTGTAGGCCCTGCTGTGATCACAATTTTCTTATTTTTAAATAATTTTTTTTCTGTATTAGATATTAAATTTATATCTTCAATTATATCAATTGGCTCCCTCATTCTTCCTGAGCCAATATCACCGCAGGCTTGACTTCCATATTCAGGGCCTGAAAAAATTATTCCTCTTTCTTTAAGTTTGCTAACATTCTCTTGAGTTGCTTTGTTTCCCCACATATTTTTATTCATGCTAGGAGCTATAACTATTTTTTTGCTAAACGCTAATATAGATGTTGATAACATATCGTCTGCCCTTCCGTGCAAAATTTTAGATAAAAATTCTGCAGTTGCAGGAGCGACTAGTATAATATCTGCCCATTTTGCTAAATCTATATGAAGCATAGGATAGTCTTTATCTATTGAGTTATATCTATAAACTTTTTCTCCAGTTAAAGCTTCAAATGTTAGC
Source organism: Thiothrix sp. (assembly GCA_038154165.1). Taxonomy (GTDB): domain Bacteria; phylum Pseudomonadota; class Gammaproteobacteria; order Poriferisulfidales. Next base: position 94,222 of record JAYOZO010000001.1, on the reverse strand, counting down.
GGCGTAATAAATTCCTCTGCAGTTTTAGTCATCACAACTTTTACGCTAAAATTATTCTTTACAAGAAGACGAGCAATCTCTGCTGATTTATATGCAGCAATTCCACCAGTTATACCAAGTAAAATATTAATTTTTTTATTCATTTTATGATTGTACAAGATTTCTTGATATCGTATCTAATATATTTAGCAAGTAATCTATGTCTGATTCCGAATGGTCTACAGTAATTGAAATTCGAAGTCTTGATTTTCCTTCTTCAACAGTTGGCGGTCTTATTGATGGAATATAAATATTTTTTTTAAATAATTCATTGCTTATTTCAATTGTTTTTTTTGCATCACCAATAATTATCCCTTGTATTTGAGAATTACTTTTTAAAGTATTATACCCAATACTTTTTACATTTTTTTTAAAATAATTTATCAACGAGAATAACTTGTCTCTTCTCCAGTCCTCTTTTTGAATGATTTTTAATGATTTCCTAGTCGCTTCTACTGCGCTTACTGGTAAAGAAGTTGAATATATGTAACTTCTAGATTTCTGCAGAACATATTCTACAATATCCTCTTTTCCAGAAAAAAAAGCGCCAAACGTCCCTACTGCTTTGCCAAAAGTTCCGGTAACAAAAATATTATTTTTATTATTAAGAGACAAGCTATTAACAATTCCATTTCCTTTGCAACCGTATACTCCAAGAGCGTGAGCTTCATCTACCAATAAATTCATATTATGCTGTTTCGCTTTTTTATTAAGTTGCTTTAAGTTGGCTATGTCGCCATCCATACTAAATAAAGAGTCTGTTATTATTAAATTATTATTTTTCATATTATATAAAGTTAAATTCTTTTCTAAATCTTTTATATTATTATGCTTATACCTTTTAAATTTTACTCTTGAAATAATGGCACCATCTACTAAGGATGCATGATTTAGTCTATCTGAATATATAAAATCTCCCCGCTGTCCTAGAGACTTTATTACTCCTAAATTTGCCTGATAACCTGTAGAAAATAGTAATGTTTTTTCGTTTCCTAAAAATTCAGATAATTCTTCTTCTAATTTAAAATGATATTTTGTGTAGCCAGATATTAGAGCAGATGAGCTAGCACTATAACCATGATTATCTAAAGCTCTTTTGGCCGCGTTTATAATTCTTTTATCGTTTGATAATGATAAATAATCATTACTCGCAAAAGAAAGATAATTTTTATTCATATATTTAAAAATACGCGAATTTCCAGATTCTTTTGCTTTTCTTGTTCTATAGCTCGATGATAACTTTATAGATTTTAATTTACTTTTAATATTATTTTTCAAATTTTTTTAGAAATAATTAATTAATTAATTTTATATTATAGGTAGCATTTTTCTTATTTGTTTTTATTTTTTTCTTAAATTTATTTTTTGTTTTAAGAAAATTTTCATTCCCTTCAATTTTCATTCCTAAATTTATAAATAAATCTTTATCTTGTTGAGTATCAACATTTGGAGCTGTCAACAATTCTTGACCATAAAATACTGAATTTGCTCCAGCATAAAAACATAAAGCTTGCATTGAATCAGACATTGATTCTCTTCCAGCTGATAATCTAACATAAGTTTTAGGCATCATTATTCTTGCAATAGCTATAGTTCTAATAAATTCAAGCTCATCAATTTCTTTATTATTACTTAATCTTGTACCTTCCATTTTCACCAACATATTTATTGGAACAGATTCTGGGTGTTTCTCTAAATTTGCAAGCTCTATTAGTAGCTTTATTCGATCTTCTCTTGTCTCGCCTAATCCCAATATGCCTCCAGAACATACATTTATTCCAGATTCTCTAACATATTTTAATGTGTTTAATCTATCTTGATAGTTTCTAGTGCTTATCACTTTTGAGTAATGTTCGCGTGATGTATCAAGATTATGGTTATAATAATTTAATCCTGAATTAGCTAATCTCAATGCTTGGTCTTCAGATAGCATTCCTAAAGTCACACAACTTTCCATATCTAATTCATGCACTACTTTTATCATTTCGATAACTCGATCAATATTTTTATTGCTTGGTCTTCTCCAAGCAGCTCCCATGCAAAATCTTGTAGAACCTTGTTCTTTAGCTATTTTTGCTTTTTCTCTTACTTCCTCCAGACTTAATAGTGGAGTTGACTCAATTGGTATATCGCTGTGCACACTCTGAGAACAATAGCCACAATCTTCGGGGCATCCGCCTGTTTTTACCGATAATAAAGAACACATCTGTATAGTATTTTCTTCATGGTTTTTTATGTGAATGTCGTGTGCTAAAGATAATAAATTACTAAAAGGCTTTTCATAAAGACTATTGATTTCCTTTGGTTTCCAATTGTTACGTATAATACTCATAAAAGTACTCTCCATATATTCCTAAAAAAATTAAAAAACCAACATATTGGTTATTTTTAAATGCTTTTATAAAAAATTCTGGCTTTCTTTCACTTATTAAAATCTGATTATACACACCTACTGCTGCTGCGAGAATAAGAAAAAAGTAAAAAATATAAGTAAATTCTAAATAAAATCCAATATATATAAAAATTAAATAAAAAATAAACTCCAAAAAAACGATAACTTTAAAAACTTTTTTTCCAAATAAAATTGGTGTTGAATTTATGCCTATTTTTAAATCATCTTTAATATCCGCTAATGCGTATATAGTATCGAACATGAGCACCCATACAAAAGTTGCAGAAAAAAATAACCAGGTTGCTATATCAGGATATTTATTTGTTAATGCGGTGTACGCCATAAGTGTTGATATTGCAAAAGTAATACCCAAAAAAACCTGAGGGGCAATAAAAAACCTTTTTGTAAGCGGATAAGTAATAATTAAAAAGATTGCTATTATTGCAAGTGTAATAGTTTTTGTATTTAAGAAATATAGTAAACTTAAATTAAGAGCTGATAATACTAAAAATATTAAAATTACCTCTCGCTTGCTAACTAAACTAGCTGCAAATGGCCTTTCTTTCGTTCTCGAAACTTTAAGGTCGTAGTTTTTATCAAAAAAATCATTTATTACACAACCAATACTTCTTGTTGTAATTACCCCAATCAAAAATATAATACTTACATAATGTAAAAGTAAGCCTTCACTAAGTGAAGTAATCACCCAAAAAGGAGGCCATAATAATAATAAAATGCCTACTGGTTTATCTAATCTCATTAGTTTTGCATACAACAAAACTTTATTTTTAAACATATGTAAAATAATTTATTATAGTTAATAAGATAATAATATAATAATTAAATGGCGATAAGAAAATTTAAAAATAATTCTCCAAAAATACATAAAACTGCGTATATTGATAAGAATTCTACGATAATAGGTGATGTATCTATTGATGAAGATACCTCAATATGGCCAAATGTAGTGATAAGAGGTGATGTTCAAACTATAAAAATTGGCAAGAGAACTAATATTCAAGATGGTGCAATTTTGCACGTAACTAGTGATACAAAATACATCCCAGGAGGTTATCCCTTAATAATTGGTGACGACGTTACTGTTGGACATGGCGCCATTCTTCACGCTTGCCAAATCGAAAATAATTGCTTAATTGGCATTGGAAGTATTATTCTTGATGGTGCTATTATTAAAAGTAATTCAATGATTGCTGCTGGAAGTCTTGTTGGTCCAAATAAAATAATTGAATCAAAAATGTTATATAAAGGATCTCCTGCTAAACCAATAAGAGAATTAACTAAAGAGGAGCTTGAATATATATCATTTTCATCAAAGCACTATTTAAAAATTATGAAAAATCACAAAAAGAATGATGAATATTAAGTTAAACGGAAAAGAAATTTTAATTAAAGATAATATTAATATAGATAATCTTTTAAAATTAAAGAAAATTAATAAAAAGAATATAGTTATTGAAATAAATAAAGTAATTATTACGAAAGATTTATGGTCAAGAAAAAAATTAAATGAAAATGACGAAATTGAAATCATCACAGCTGTTGGCGGTGGATAGTTATGAAAAAATTAATATTAAATAACGTAACTTACAACTCTAGATTAATTATTGGCAGTGGAAAATATACAGATTTTTCAATGACAAAAAAAGCACTTGAAGCAAGTGGGGCAGAGATGATCACAGTTGCATTAAAAAGAACTAATATTGGACAAAGTAAAAATGATGATAATCTCTTAGACCATATTGATAGTTCTAAGTATAAAATTCTTCCAAATACTGCTGGCTGCTACTCTGCAAAAGACGCTATTAGAGTTGCTTTATTAGCAAAAGAACTCTTAACTGATAATTTAATTAAATTAGAAGTTCTGGCAGATAAAGATACTCTCCTACCTAATGAAGAAGAGACACTAGCTGCTGCTAAAGAATTAGTAAAACAAGGTTTTGCGATAATGGTTTATACAACAGACAATATAGATCTTGCTAAGGAACTTGAAGAAGCTGGATGTATAGCTGTGATGCCACTTGGTTCGCCAATAGGGACTGGCCAAGGAATAAAAAATTTTTCAAATATAAAAAAAATAATAGAAAACGCAAAAGTGCCAATAATAGTAGATGCTGGAATTGGTACTGCAAGCGACGCCGCTATTGCAATGGAACTTGGTTGCGATGGTGTTCTTCTTAATTCGGCAATTGCAATGGCTCAAAATCCAATAAAAATGGCTGAAGCAATGAAACTTGCAGTAGAGGCTGGGAGAAAAGCTTTTGAAGCTAAGAGAATGAAAATGAGCGATATTGCTATATCTTCAAGCAATAAAGAAAGTGTCTTATCGTGAGTGCAAATAAACATATACGTAGCTTTGTAAAAAGAAGCGGAAGATTAACAAATTCACAAAAATTATTTTTTAATAATAAAGAAAATGATTCAAATTATATAAATGAAAAAAAAATCATTAACTATAATGAATTATTTAATAATGAAAATAAGTGTATTTTAGATATAGGTTTTGGAGATGGAAAACTTTTAATAAATATTGCAAAAAAATTTCCTGGTATAAATTTCATAGGCGTAGAAGTTTATGAATCAGGCATAGGAAGTATTCTTAAAGATATATCAAATCTCAATCTAAGAAATTTAAAAATAGTGAACATAGATGCAATAGAATTACTAAAAAATAATATAAAAAATAAAAGTTTACATGGTGTGTCACTTTTTTTTCCTGATCCTTGGCCTAAAAAAAAACATTTTAAAAGAAGAATTATTAATAATTACTTTATAGACTTAATTTCGAGAAAAATACAAATAGATGGATTCATAAAAATTGTAACTGATTGGGCAGACTACGCTTACGAAATAATAAATTTATTTGATAACCATAAAAATTTTAAAAGAGTCAATGAAATACTTTATTATCAAGAAAGAGATTTGACTAAATTTGAGAAAAAAGGAATTATTCTAGGACACAAGATTACTGATTTATCATTCAAAGCTGTATAAGTATTTTATTTCTTAATACTTGCTTCATATATTAAAGATAGTCCAGCTGTATCTCTGTTCATTGGACACATTTCTTTTGTGCAAAACGGTGGCAAAACATTAGAACAACCAAGTTTTCCCCAAGCATAAGCTATTGCATCATTTAAAGTTAAATGAAAATGATTCTCCCAGTCGCCCCTTGAAAAACCAGTATCATAAAAAATTTTTTGTATTGGCTTATGAACTCTAGCAAAAAATAAATTAATATTTTGATCATATAGCCTTGATGCAAGACTATTTAGCATATCTTGGCCTGTTGCGTCAATTTCATTTATTGCTATTGCGTCAATTATGAAATAACGTAATTCTGGTTTAGTTGCAACTCTTTCAATAACTTCGTTTTCAAAGTGACCAGCATTTGTAAAAATCAAAGGACCATCAAATCGCATTACAGAGATGCAACAACATTTTGGAATATTGTTTGTATCAGAATTTCTAAAAACCCCTGTTTCGCTTTTAGATAAGCATATTACTCTTGGTCGCATTGATCGATAACAGTAACTTCCAAGTGACAAAATTATTCCAACAATAATTCCTAGCTCTAATTCAGGAGCTAACACTAAAGTTACAAAAAAAGTAATAATGGAGATTATTGCATCATGTTTTTGCACTTTCCAAGCATATTTAATTGGTTTAAATTTTATTAAGTTTATTACAGCAGTTATTATTACTGCTGCCAAAGTTGCTTGGGGCAAGTGATAAAGAAGTGGGGTTAAAAATAATAGTGTTATACCAACAACTATTCCAGTAATTACTGATGAAAATCCTGTTACAGCTCCAGCAGAAATATTTACAGCAGATCTTGAGAAAGATCCTGAAACTGGATAACCTTGAGTAAAACTTGATACTATATTACTTAAGCCTTGACCAATTAATTCCTGATCCGCATCTAGTCTTTGTTTTGTTTGTGTTGCCATAGCCTTTGCAACAGATATTGCTTCCATAAAACCTATTAAACTAATTGCAATAGCAACTAAGCCAAGATTAACAATTTGTGTAACATCTATACTTGGTATTTGAAAAGATGGCAATCCATTAGGAACTATTCCTATAACCTTTCCACCATAATTTAATTCAAACTTAAAATACCAAGAAATCAAAGTTGTTATAACTACTGATATAAGTACAGCAGGATATTTATTAGAAATTTTTTTCACCAAAAGTATAGTAAAAATTGCGAATAAGCCCATTAAAAATGTAGGCATATGAGTATTAATCATTGATTCAGATATGACATTTATTATTGTTTGATAGTGATAGTGTTCTGTGGCTACACTTACTCCAAATAATTTTGATAGCTGGGATGTTGCGATAATAATTGCTGCTGCATTTGTAAAACCAGTAACAACTGGATGTGATAAAAAATCAACCAAAACTCCTAACTTTAATAAACCTAAAGATAATTGAAAAACACCAACTAAAAAAGCCAGCATTATTGCATATGCAATGTATCCAGCAGGGTCACTACTTGCTATTGGTTGTAATGCAGCTGCAGTTAATAAACTAACGACGGCTACAGGACCAGTTGCAAGCTGCCTAGAAGAACCAAATAAAGATGCAACAATGACTGGTAAAAATGATGCATATAAGCCATAGTATGGTGGCAATCCCGCTAATTGAGCATATGCCATTGACTGAGGAACAAGAACAAGCGCAACAGTAATTCCCGCCAATAAATCAGCCTGCAATATCCTAGGATTTTTAAGATCAGATATCCAATCTTTAAAAGGAAAGAATCTTTTTTTAATAAATTTTTGAATATTTCTTATCATTTTTATATTAAAACGCTAGAACAGTAAGATTTGCAATTTTATTATAATATCTATTAAGTGTACTTAAAATTGATAATCTATTTAATTTAATCTCTTCTTCATCAACATTAATCATAACTTCTCCAAAAAAAGCTATTATAAATTTGTTTAGTTCATTAAGTTTTATGAGATATGCCTCATATTTTTTTTGATTTAAAGACAATTCAAGCTCTTCTTTGATATTACTTATAGCATTATATAGGATCTTTTCACTAGATTCTCTAAGTAAATTTTCATTGATTTCATCAGGCACTTGTATATCTGACTTCTTTAATATATTTGAAATTCTCTTAGCGTTAGAAAATAAATCTTTGTAGTTTGAGTTATTTATAGTTATCTTAACTGCTTCTATTTTCTTCAAAAGATCATATGGTATTATATTTTGCTCATTATTCATTACCGATAATATAATATTTTCTTGAAAACCAAAATCATCTCTTATGGTTGATAATAATTTATCTTTAAAAAATTGATGACAGTCTTCCAAACTATTAGCCTTTTTCAATTTTTTATTAAAATAACTTGTATTTTCATAAATTATTTTTGCAGAGTGTTCTATTAAATCCGTTAAACTTAAATTATATTCAATTTGAAGTATTATTCTTAAAAATCCATTTGCAGCTCTCCTTATTCCAAGTGGGTCTCTTGTACCAGTAGGTTTTTCATTTACTAAAAAAATTCCTACTACAGTATCTAATTTATCAGCCATAGATACTAATTGGGCATCTTTACTACCTGGAATGGAATCCTGTGAATTTTTTGGCAAATAATGATCTCTTATTCCTTCAGAAATAATTCTATCCTTGTTATTTTTTTCAGCATAGTATTGTCCTATAACGCCCTGTAATTTAGGAATTTCTACAACCATACTCGAGATTAAATCTATTTTGCAAATTTCAGCTATTTCTCTTACCAAAAGTTTTTCATTATTATAGCTAATACTATTTATATACATCGATAAGTTAATTATTCTATTAACTTTATCAAACATACTGCCCAATTTTTTATGAAAAATAACTTTTTTTAACATACTTTTTTTTGAAAATATGTCACTTTTTAAATCTTTATTAATAAAAAATTTTG
>JAYOZO010000001.1:57370-85836 GCA_038154165.1 Thiothrix sp. | reverse complement strand
TGCATCATCTAATCTTGGAATAACTACCCTTTCATTGCCCCTTATAATATTTTCATTTATTTTTACATTAGATAAACCAACAAAAAAATTAGTCATTTTATTTTTCTTATAAATTAGAAAATATTTTTGTGTATCTTGTACTACATATGTTAAAACCTCTTTTGGAAGATCTAAATATTTTTTAGGAAATTTACCTAAAAATAAATGTGGAGACTCAGCCATATTAGCAACCTCTTCTAAAATACTTTTATTTATTGAATGATCGAAATCATTTTTTTGAAAAATTTTCACAAGATCTTTTTTTATATTATCTTTTCTTGTTTCTTGATTTATTTCAATATTCTCTTTTATAAGTAATGATTTATATTCTTCAATATTGTTGACAAAGATTTTATTATTATTTAAAACCTTATTTCCGAATGTATAATTACAAGTCTTTATTCCAAGAATTTCACAGTTTATATTCTCAGATCCAAAAATTAATAAAATCCATTTGATAGGCCTAATAAATAAAGTATCACAATCTCCCCACCTCATATTTTTTTGATCCTCAACAGAATCTAAAGCTTTTACTAAAATACTTGGTATAATATTTAAAACATTTATTATTTTTTCTGGTTGTTTATAAAATAGATATTCCTTGCCATCTATTGTTTTTTTATCTAAATTATTAAAATCAACATTATTTTTTAAAGAAAATCCAAGACCAGTTTTTGTAGGATTATTCGACTTGTCAAAACATTGAGAGATTAGAGGACCTTTAATTAATTTCTCTTTTACATAAATTTCTTCTTCAATATTATTTATAATAAAAGTTAATCTAATATTTGTATAAAAATTATCAATAGAAGAATATTTTATATTATTTTTTTTTAAATTAATTTCAATATTATCACATATCTTCTTTGAAAAATTTTTTAAGTTATTCGGTGGAAGATCTTCTGTCCCAATTTCAAAAAGTAAATTCTTTGTCGTCATAATTAATTATTTTTTTAATGGAAAATTTAATTTTTTTCTTTTCTCAAAATATTTTTTAGCTATTAAAAAAGATAATTTTCTTAATCTCAAAATATATGCCTGCCTTTCAGTTGAAGATACCGCTTGACTCGAATCAAGTAAATTTAAAATATGTGAGTTTTGTAGTAAAATATCATATGCTGGAATTGGCAAATTCTCACTTAAAAGATTTTCGCACTCTTTTTCCATATCATTAAATAATTTGACCAAAATTTTTGGCTTAACTAGCTCAAAATTATATTTAGAATTTTCTTCTTCATTTTGTAAATATATTTCTCCATAAGTTATCTCATCATTCCATTTAATCTCGTATAAATTATCGGTGGATTGAAGATGCATAGCAATTCTCTCCAAACCATAAGTTAATTCCCCTGTAACTGGTCTGCACTCAATTCCACCTATTTGCTGAAAATAGGTGAATTGACTAATTTCCATTCCATTTAACCAAACCTCCCAACCGACACCTGCAGCACCTAAAGAAGGCGACTCCCAATTATCATCAACAAACTTTATATCATTATAGCTTCTCTCTATTCCAAGAAAAGACAGGGACTCTAAATATAAATCTTGTATCTCATTTGGAGATGGTTTCAAAATAACTTGAAGCTGATAATAATGTTGTAATCTATTTGGATTTTCCCCATACCTGCCATCAGTAGGTCTTCTACAAGGCTGAGCATAAACTGCTTTCCAAGGCTCAGGACCTAAAGCTCTTAAAAACGTAGAAGGGTGGAATGTTGCGGCCCCCATAGGAAAATCATAAGGCTCTAGTGAAACACAACCTTGATTTGCCCAAAAAGATTTTAATTTAAATATAATTTCTTGAAATGTCATAATTTTTGCCTAGATATAAAGTTATATTATAAAACAACCTGCGAATTTTGAATTATTAATATACTACTATATAAATCTCATATATTATTATCGAAATGTACTAATAATTTAACATAAATTTAGTCATATTTTTATGCTTGCTACCTCTTATGGCATAAAATATGCATATCATAAAATAATAAAGATTAATGAAATAAACATAGGAGCGAATAATGTCAGATATAATGAAAACAATAAAGGAGAATGACGTCAAGTTTGTTGATTTACGATTTACTGATACCAAAGGTAAAGAGCAACACGTAACTTTACCGGCAAAGACAGTTGATGAGTCGCTATTTAAAAACGGAAAAATGTTCGATGGTTCTTCAATTGCCGGATGGAAAGCTATTAATGAATCAGATATGATTCTTATGCCTGACGAAAGCACAGCCGTTATTGATCCTTTTTTTAGTGATTCAACGCTTATAATACGTTGCAATATTCTTGAGCCTAGCACAGGTGAAGGCTATGCTCGTGACCCAAGATCTATAGCAAGTAAAGCCGAGCAATACCTTAAAGAATCTGGTATTGCAGATACAGCTTTTTTTGGTCCAGAGCCTGAATTCTTTATTTTTGATTCAGTAACATTTGGAAATGAGATTGGTGAATCATTTTACAGAATTGAGTCTGAAGAAGGTTCTTTTAGCTCTGGCGAGCAATATGCTGATGGAAATACAGGTCATAGACCTGGAATTAAAGGAGGTTATTTTCCAGTTCCGCCAGTAGATTCCCTTCAAGATATTAGATCTGCGATGTGCAATGTTTTGGAGGAAATGGGAGTTGAAACAGAAGTTCACCATCATGAAGTTGCTACTGCAGGTCAGTGCGAAATTGGCACAAAATTTAATACTATGGTTAAACGAGCTGACCAAAACCAAATTTTAAAATACGTTGTACATAATGTAGCTCATAATTATGGGAAAACTGCTACTTTTATGCCAAAACCTATAATAAATGATAATGGAAATGGTATGCATGTTCATATGTCACTATTTAAAGATGGTGAAAATTTATTTCTTGGAAATGAGTACGGTGGGTTATCTAAAATGGCTCTTCACTATATTGGTGGAATAATTCATCATGCTAAAGCTATAAATGCTTTTTCTAATTCAGCAACTAATAGCTATAAAAGGCTTGTTCCTGGCTTCGAAGCACCAACGATATTAACATATTCTGCCAAAAACAGATCAGCTAGTATTAGAATACCATTTGAAGCAAATGAAAAAGCAAGACGTATTGAGGTTAGATTCCCTGATTCTTGTGGAAATCCTTATTTAACCTTTACAGCACTAATGATGGCTGGATTGGACGGCATTAAAAACCAAATTGATCCTGGGAAAAATATGGATATTGATTTATTTGATGATTTAAGTCCAGAGGAAGAGGCAAAAATACCACACGTATGCTCATCATTGGATGAAGCGCTAAAAGCTCTTGATAGAGATAGGGATTTTCTTAAAGCTGGAGGTGTTTTTGATGATGAAACTATAGATGCTTATATAGCCTTAAAAATGGAAGAAGTTCAGGCCTTTCAAGCAAACACACATCCACTAGAATTTGAGATGTATTATAGTCTTTAAACCATGTTTAATTGAGTAACATAAAACGCCCAAATCTAGGGCGTTTTTTTTAATACGCACTTTTTTTGTGCAATCTAAATATTTTAGTATATAATCAATATAATTTTTATAAGAATAAGTTTCCATGAATGCTTACGAAATTTTAGATAATATTTCAACATCAGTAATTATTACAAATAAATTTACGGAAATTATCTATTTAAACACAGCTGCAGAAGATCTTTTTAGAAATAGCAAATCAGCCTTAAAAAATATGAAAATCAATGATCTCTTTGCTAATAAAAAAAATATTATTATTAATCAAATATATGATGCTATTGCATTAAACCAATCATCTATATCACGTGATATTGAAATGTCATTAAAAACAAAAAATAAACATTATATTGATTGTAATGTTCAAGCTATATTTATAAATAATGAAAAACATGCTCTACTTGAAATAAGAACTATAAAAAGAATAAAAAATATTTTAAAAAATGCAAATTTTACTAGTCATAATAATACTACGCAAATGATAACCCGCTCCATTGCTCATGAAATAAAAAATCCACTTGGAGGAATAAAAGGTGCTGCACAATTATTGAAAAATGAAATAAATGAAGATTACAAAGATTATACAAATATTATTATTAATGAAGTGAATAGATTAACAAGTTATATAGATAAAATGCTAGGTCCAAAAAAAGAGCCAAACTTTAAAGAAGAAAATATTCACAAGTTAATTGATAATGTTTTAGTAATTTTAGGAACAAAAAATAATAATTTTATAAGAAATTATGACCCTAGCATACCACTTATTAGAATTGACCGAGACATGTTAACCCAGACTTTAATTAATATTATAAAAAATGCACAAGAAGCTATTCTTGAAAATGGACAAATAGAAATCAAAACAAGAATTGATAGAAACTTTACTATAAACTCTATAAAACATAAACTTGTTGCCGTAATAAGTATTATAGATGATGGAGTTGGTATAGATGAAGATATAAAAAATAAACTCTTTCTCCCGTTAATCACAAACAAACAAAATGGTTCTGGTTTAGGGTTATCTATCTCACAAAGATTAGTATCAATTAATAGAGGGATAGTTTTTTTTGATGAAAATAATAATAAAACAATTTTTAAAATTATATTACCAATTGATAAATATTAAGAATGAAAAATAATACAAATCATATATGTGTTTTAGATGACGATAAATCTATTAGATGGGTTTTAGAAAAAGCGCTTAAAAAAGAAAATTTTGAAGTCTCCTGTTTTGAAAACGCGAAGGATTTTTTAGAAAACATAGATAAAATTAATCCAGATATAATAATTTCAGATATTAGAATGCCTGGAATAAGTGGTATCGATATATTAGACAAAATGAAAAGAGAATATCCATTTATCCCAATTATTATAATGACAGCCTTCTCTGATCTTGAAACTACAGTAAGTTCATTACAAAAAGGGGCATATGACTATATTACAAAACCTTTTGATATTGATGATGTTACTACCCTAATAAAAAATGCTCTTAATAATATTCGTAATACAGAAAAAAAAGATTCTTTACAGAACATTGATAATATTCCTAAAATTATTGGCTTTTCAGATTCTATGCAGAGCATATATAAAACTATCGGGAAAATTGCGCAAACCAATGTAGAAGTTCTAATTCTTGGTGATACCGGAACTGGCAAAGAATTAATAGCAAAAGCAATTCATGAAAATAGCTCAAGAAAAAATGAGCCTTTTATTGCTATAAACACTGGTGCTATTCCAACCGAGCTACTTGAATCAGAGCTGTTTGGCCACGAAAAAGGTTCTTTTACTGGTGCCTATAGTCAAAGAATAGGTAGATTTGAACAAGCATCAGATGGAACTTTATTTTTAGATGAAATTGGCGACATGCCTATGGATGTACAAACAAGACTACTAAGAGTTCTTCAAGAGGGAGAATTTTTTAGAGTTGGCGGCACAAAATCAATAAAAGTAAAAACAAGAATAATTACTGCAACTCATAAAAATCTCAACTATCTTGTCTCACAAAATTTATTTAGAGAAGATCTTTTGCATAGAATAAATGCTATAAAACTAGAATTACCAAGCCTTAAGGACAGAAAAGCTGATATTATAAATCTAGCAGAATTTTTTCTTCAAGACTATGCGAAACAGTTTAAAACCTCTTTAAAAATTTTTCACCCAGATGTAAAAAAGATTTTTTTAAAATATCACTGGCCTGGAAATATTAGAGAGTTACAAAATGTTTGTAAGTATTTAACATTAATGTCTGTTGATAATGAGATAACTATGAATGAGCTACCAAGTGATTTATTAGATAAAGAAAAATTAGATAAAGAAAAATTAGATAAAGAAAATAAAAGCTGGGAAAAATTACTAGAATCTTGGATTTTAAGTAAGTATGATAAAAATTCAGAAAATATTACAAAAAGTATAAATAATAGATATGAGTCTGTTTTAATTAACTCTGCTTTAAAGCTATCAAAAGGAAATAAAACTGAAGCTGCAAAAATATTAGGATGGGGCAGAAATACTATTTCAAATAAAATTAAATCACATAAAGACTAAATTTAAATTATTTGCAATCAGAGCCAATTGCTTGAGAAATATTACTAAAACCATCAGCTTTTACTAGATTACTCAAATCTTTATTTATTTTATTAGCAACAAAAGGCCCTTGATAAACCAATGAAGTATAAAGCTGTACAAGCGATGCTCCAGATTTAATTTTCTCATAAGCAGAAATACCATCTGATATCCCACCTACACCAATTATAAGTATTTCGTCTCTGAGATATTTATAAAATTTTTTAATTATTAAATTTGAATATCTCCGCAAAGGTTTTCCCGACAGACCACCCGCTTCATTCTTATATTTGCTTAATAAACTTTCTTTTTTATTTATTGTTGTATTTGTTAAAATTATGCCGTCAACTTTTTTTTTATTAAATATTTCTGAAAGCTCTTCTATTTCTTGGTCATCAAGATCTGGTGATACTTTAACTAGTATTGGCACTTTCGTTTTTTTTTCGTCTCTACGTTTTTGAATATTTTTAATTAGATCACTAATATTTTCTTTTTTTTGCTGCAATCTTAAATCTTGAGTATTAGGGGAAGAAATATTAATTACTATATAAGATGCAACTTCATAAAAATAATCAAAACATCTTAAATAATCCTCTTGCAATAAAGCATTTTCCTTATTTGGCCCGATATTTATTCCACATATTCCCTTTGGCAAATTATTTTCGATTCTTTTTTTTATAATTTTCATTCCATCATTTGGGAAGCCTAATCTATTTATAATTGCGTCATCTTCTAACAATCTAAATACTCTAGGCTTTGGGTTGCCAAATTGTGGTTTTGGCGTAATAGTTCCTATTTCAGAAAAACCAAAACCTAGTTTATTAACTTGATTATATATTTCACCATTTTTATCAAAACCTGCCGCCAAGCCAACTGGGCTTTTAAAATTTAAATTGAAAAACTTCTGATGAATATTTTCCTTTGTTTGATTTAAACACAAGCTTGATAAAAGATAATTATTTTTAATTAATTTTATTGCTATTTTATGAGCCAATTCTGGATCAATTTTGCCCAAGTAAAATTTTGATAAATTTCCAAACATATATGTTAAATAAACTTAATATTTTAGTGAATTAGATAAATTCTTTTTTTTGCTCTCTTACTAATAAATCATTTACAGCATCTTCAGCTTTACATTTATTATTTATTATATCAAAAACTTTACTACATATCGGAAGACTTATTGAGTATCTTTTTATTAAAATTTGCAAACCTTCTACTGCACTTATGCTTTCTATAACTTGATCAATATTTTTTTTTGAATCTTTTACAGAAAAACCTTTTGCGATCTCAAGTCCAAATCTTCTGTTTCTCGAAAGATTATCATTAGATGTAAGAACTAAATCACCAAGCCCAGATAATCCAAATAATGTAGTATCGTCACACTTTAAAGCTTTTCCTAAATTTCTCATTTCTATTAATCCTCTAGTAATTAATGCAGCTTTAGCGTTTGGCCCCAACCCAAGACCATCTGAAATTCCAACAGCAACGGCTAGAATATTTTTCATAGCACCGCCTAATTGACATCCTATAATATCGTTTGATGCATAAACTCTAAAGAACTTACTATGAAACAACTTAATAAAAATATTAAGTGTCTTATTATTTATTGAAGCTATAGTAACAGCTGTGGGTTTATTTTTTATAACCTCTTGAGCGAACGAAGGGCCGCTTAATATTGCTAAATTATCTTTTTTTATAAATTCTTGCATTACTTCAATTGGAAAAAATCCTGTACGCGACTCAATTCCTTTACAAGCTAAAATTATATGCGTTGAAACTTCATTTTCTATAAATAATTCTCCTATGTTTCTCAGTGAACTTACAGGAGTTGCAATAACAACTGGGGCATTATAAGCCTTAATATCAGAAAATTTTGTTGTCTTTATAAGATTTTTATTAGGAGAATTTAGATGTAAATGCTTCTCATCTCTTGAGAAAATTAAAATCTTCTTTTTATTATATAACAAGGTATGTGCTAATGATCTGCCCCAAGCTCCAGAACCTATAATTATTGCGTCAACTGATGACATATTTTACTTATATTTTTATTCATTAACGTCCAGCCCACCTTCAAGATCTAAATCAACCAAATCATCATATCCGCCAATATGCTTTTCATCTATAAATATTTGGGGAACAGATTGTCTTCCATTTGATAGTTCTAACATTTCCTCAAACATTTTAATATCCTCATCAACTTTCAATTCTACATAACTAATATTTCTTTTTTCAAGTAACATCTTGGCTCTTACACAATAAGGACATATAGCTGTTGAATATATTACTGCTTTCATAATTAATTTTTTACAATTGGCAAATTATCCGAAACCCAACCTTCAAAACCACCTTTAATCGAATAAACTTCATTAAATTCATTTTTTGTAAGCATATTAGATACAATAGCTGATTTTATGCCTGATTTACAATAGACGATTATTGGTTTTTTATTATATTTTTTAATCGAATCAAGGCTGGATTCTACAGAAGAAAAATTTATATGTTTAGAATTTTTAATTACTCCTAACGCTAACTCCGAAGACTCTCTAACATCAAGAATAAATGCATCATTGTTAATTAAATAAACAGCATCCTGAGGCGAAATATCTTTATACTTTTTTGTTAAAGATTTAAATTCGTTGAAGATAATAAATATTAAAATAACAAAAAATAAAACAAAAAGTATAGGATTATTTGAAATAAAATTTAAGTATACTTCCATAATATTTTTCTTTAACTACCTGAACTACAAAAAACTTCTCGCATCATTTCTAAAAGCTTTAATGTTCTTTCATCACTAACTCGATAAAAAACTTTATTAGCTTCTTTTCTTGTAGTTAAAACACCTTTATCTTTTAATATACCTAAGTGTTGAGATATATTACTTTGAGAAGTTCCAACAGTATCTACTATGTCTTGCACACTAAACTCAGAATCACCTAAAACACATAATATTTTCAATCTTAATGGGTGTGACATAGATTTAATTGCACGCGATGCTCTATCTATATCATCTTGAGAAACACTACTATGATCTATGACTTGGCTTGCAACTTCAGACATACAACCTCATTCATTATTATGATATTAATCATATGTTACCAATCAATATTAGAAATGTCTAATAAATTAATAATAATCATGATAATTACTTGCATCATTTTTCGCTTGTTATATAGTGATTCTTAGGTAAGTATTAATATAAATTTTCAAATACCTACATTACAAATGAAAAAAAAACGAATTAAAAATATTTTATTAACAGTATCATTAGTTTTTTTAATTAACTTAATTATTTATAATTATGATACCAATAATTTATCAGCCTCAAAGACTAGTTTACCTCTTAACCAGTTACAAACTTTTTCAGAAGTTTATTTAAAAATTAAACAAAATTATGTAGATAATATATCCGATAAGCAAATATTTGATAATGCTATAAAAGGAATGCTTGAAAGTCTTGATCCCCACTCTACTTTCTTAAATGAAAAAGATTTCGAAGACTTGCAGATTGGAACAAAAGGAGAATTTGGAGGTTTAGGAATAGAAGTAACAATGGAAGAGGGTTTTGTTAAAGTTATTACACCTATAGACGATACGCCAGCATACAGAGCTGGAATAAAAGCTGGTGACTTGATAATAGAAATTGATAACAATTCAGTTAAAGGGCTTTCACTAAATCAAGCAGTCGATTTAATGAGAGGAAAAGTTGGAACTGACATTTATCTAACAATTGCTAGAGAAGGTGAAAAAGCCCCTTTTGAAATTAAAATTACTAGAGACAAAATTATAGTACAAAGTGTAAAATACGAAATCATAGATAATTACTATGGTTATATAAGAATTTCAAGCTTTCAAAATCAAACTGGTAAAAATCTAAAAGAGGCATTGTCTAAATTAAAAATAACCTCAAAAAATAACATCAAAGGTTACGTTTTAGATATGAGAAATAATCCTGGTGGCGTTCTTGGTGCTGCTGTCGATGTTAGTGACACATTCATTAAAGGAAAGAAAAAAATTGTTTACACCAAAGGTAAAAAAGAAGATGCAATAGATGAATTTATATCCGACGATGTTGATCTGGCAGAGGACAAACCTATTGTTGTCTTAATAAATGGAGGGTCTGCATCAGCCTCGGAAATTGTTGCTGGCGCCTTACAGGATCATAAGAGAGCAATCATAATGGGTACACAATCTTTTGGAAAAGGATCAGTTCAAACGATTCTACCTATAACGTCAAAAACTGCAGTTAAATTAACTACAGCTCTTTATTATACGCCAGAGGGGAGATCAATTCAGGCAAAGGGAATTACTCCTGATATTATAGTAAAAAACCTTGAATTAAATCCTATAGATGAAAGAAAAACCCTTAAAGAATCAGATTTACAAGGGCATATAAAAAATAATGACAAAAATTCAAAACAAAATGAATTAGCTAATGAAAATAGTAAGCTCAAAAATGATTATCAGCTATCAGAAGCAATAAACTTACTAAAAGGTCTAAATATAATATCTTTCAAAAAATAGTAATTAATTCAATTTTTTATAATTTAAAATATGCCTTGAGTGTTATTAAAACCATTGTATAATATCGCCGCAAAATAGACATATTATTTAAATTTAATAGAGACAATAATATATGAAATATACAGAAGCAAATATAAAAAAAGCTGCAGCGAGCAGATATATGAATCAAGATCAACTTGATTTTTTTAAAGAAAGATTAATTAATATGAAAATTGAATTAAGACAACATCTTGAAAATGAGAGGGCCGAATTATCTCAACAGTCAAGAGAGTGTGATGAACTTGATCGAGCTCAAATAGAAGAAGAGATACATCTTAGACTAAGAATTTTGGACAGAGAATCTAAGCTACTTCCAAAAATTGATGAGGCCCTAAAAAGAATTGATGATGGAAGTTACGGTTATTGTATAAATACTGGGGAAGCTATTGGCATCGAGAGATTACTTGTTAGACCAACAGCTTTATTTTGCGCTGAAGAAAAAAATAGACAAGAAAGAATTGAAAAAGCATACAGAGATTCATAAATCTGATTAAATATCTGCTTCTTATTTATTTGATATTTTCTTTTAACAAATCTGATATACGAGTTTTTACATTTGGCATCATTACCTTAGCTTCAAATTTTGCAACTTCCTCAATTATTTGTTTTTTATTATTTGAATCAGATACTTGAATAATTCCAGCCATTGCCATCATTGAGTGTGGAGAGCATTCATATAAATATAAACCATTAACATCAAATTTGATTATTGTAGACGGCTTATACGCTGTATTAAATGGTATGCTACCTGAAGGTCCAGCAACAGTAGATGCATTATGTCCAGCATCTTCCATTATAAAGTTTATGCTATCGCCATTTTTAATCTTAATATATGCAGGTTCAAAAACCATAATGCCAGACTGACTATTGTTAAGCATTTTAACAATGTGCGTATCTGAAGCAAAAATTGATTGACTAAAAAATATAAGTATAAATATTAAACTAGATTTTATATAACTTTTCATTTTAAATTTCTTGTTGTTTTAAAAACTTTATAAGCATATCATATATTAATAATTTATTAAATTCTTAATATTAAATATGAACAAAACTTTAATAGAAAAAAATGCTAAAAATGCTTTAAATGAAGCTAAGGAAAGAAAAAAGAAAGAAATTATAAGATTACGTGCTAAAGAAAAAAATGGCCCAAAGGGATTGGAGCCAACTAGATATGGTGATTGGGAAAGAAAAGGCATAACATACGATTTTTAATTTAAACCCCTAAATATTCCCATAAATACCAACATACTACTGACCTATAGGGCTTCCAATTATTAGAAATTTCAATAATTTTTTTTAAATCACCTTTATCAACACAATATATTTCAGAAATAGCTCTTATTAAAGCAATATCTCCTATAGAAAAAACATCTAATCTTTTTAAAGCAAACATTAGAAACATTTCAGCAGTCCAAGGTCCTATGCCCTTAAGTGATACTAAAAAATTTTTTGCTTCTTGATCATTTAAATTATAAATATATTCTAATGATAATTTCTTTAATACTATCTGCTTAGCTATTGATTTTATATATTCGTGTTTTCTCTTAGATAACCCTTGTTTTCTTGCCCAAATTAAACTTGAGCTTGATATATCTATTAAAAAATTTTTTTTATTTTCAGAAGAAAAAATCAATCTTTTCCATATGGAATCTGCTGCTTTTGCAGATATTTGTTGTCCAACTATTGATTGTGCTAATTCATAAAATAACACTTCATCTTTAATCACAGGATTTTGAAAAAAAGGGCAGCTTTTTTTATTATCAAGAATATTTTTTAATTTTTTATCCTTTTTTACAAGGTTTTCTATAATTTTCTTTTGATTAGTCAAATTTAATTATTTAATCCAGTCACGCGAAAAACTTCTTTAATTACTTTTGATGCTATTTTCCTAGCCTCATTTGATCCAGAATCAAGTATTTTTGTTAAATATTCTTTATCATTTATTAATTTAATCATTTCATCGCGAACTGGACCAATTCTATCAATTACTATATCGATCAAATCTAATTTTAACTTAGAAAAATTTTTTCCTTTATATTCTTCAAAAACAGAACTTATGTCTGAATCACTGCAGGCTGCATAAATTGTTATAAGATTATTCGCTTCAGGCATGCTTTCTAAATCTTTTATTTTATTTGGTATAGGTTTAGCATCGGTTTTCGCTTTTTTTATCTTTTTCGCTATGTCGTTATTACTATCAGTAAGCATTATTCTTGAGTAATTTGATGAATCAGATTTACTCATTTTTTTTAAACCATCTCTTAAGCTCATTATTCTTGCAGCTTTTTTCATTATAACTGGCTCAGGTAAAGGAAAGACTTCCTTTTGAAAATCATTATTAAACTTTAATACTATATCCCTAGTAAGTTCTAAATGTTGCTTTTGATCTTCGCCTACTGGAACGTGAGTAGCTTTATAAATCATAATATCAGAAGCCATTAGAACAGGATATGAAAATAAGCCAACGCTTACGTTTTCTTTATTTTTTCCTGCCTTATCCTTAAACTGGGTCATTCTATTTAACCATCCCATTCTTGCAACACAATTTAACACCCAGGATAATTGCGTGTGCTCAGGAACAGCTGATTGATTAAAAATTATACTTTTTTGCGGATCTATGCCAGATGCTATAAAGGCAGCAGCTACTTCACACTTTTTGGATATTAATTCTCCCGGGTCTTGCCAAGTCGTAATAGCGTGCAGATCCACAACACAAAATAATGATTCGTATTTATCTTGAAGGGGCACGAAATTTTTAATAGCGCCAAGATAATTACCTAAGTGAAGCCCACCTGTTGGCTGAACACCAGACAAAACTCTTTTAGTAAAATTACTCATAATCTCTCAACATTTTTTCAACTGTTAAAGTATGAATTTCTTCATTCTTTATCATCTCTTTTGCATATTCTTCCAAATAAATGCTCTTATTTTCAACTTCTAATAATAATTCCTTATACAACTTTACGGCATTTTTTTCGTGCTCTAAACTTTCTCTTAATAATGCAATGATAGAGTGTTCATTTGACTCTTCAATTATTGATATATCTTGAGTGGGGTGTCCTCCTAGGCTTGTTAATAATTCACCTGCTCCTTGAGCGTGTGTGAGAGATTCTGATGACTGATTTTTAAAATAACTTACAAGACTTTCTCTATAAGGCCCAACAATCATTAGTGCTGAGTGAGTATATCTGACAACCCCAGATAATTCATATTTCATGATATCATTTAAAATTGAAATAACTTTTTTACGATTAATACTATCCATAATTACTCCAAGTTTTATAAAAAATATATTTAATTGTAACAAAATTATTTTTTATTTTTTCTTAAAAATTGCAAAAATTTTACGTAATGTTTTTTTTTGCATTTCATTGAAATATGAAAATTCCCCGAAAATTGTACCATAAATTATTAAAAAAACTTGATAAACTGGGATTATAAATATTATCCTTAAAAACCAATATATAAAAGCTCCATCCTTTTGATAATTTATTGAAAATAAATCAAGAAAATAATCTACAACAAATAAAGCCGTTGCCCCAGTAACACAAAAAACTATATTAATTATTAATAATTGATAGTTTGAATTAACTTTAAAAAAATTTTTAATTTTTCCCATTAGATTTACTATATATATTCGTAATATCCAAGTTTAGCAAGCCTTGAACAAAAACGGTTTTTTATTTCATCAGATAGATATGGAATTTCTAATGCTTTTATCATCATATCTATATTAATTTCTTCATTAAATAATAGCTTTGATACATCATATATACTTAATGATTTTTTTTCTCTCTTAATTAATTTCAGTATTGATCCTTTTTCTATATCGCCTTTTTTTATAACTTTAAGATACGCGCCTAAATAATTATATTTAATAAAATACTTTAAAAATTCCTTATTATTCATTTTTAAGGAAAGTTTATAGCAAGGAATTCTTGGCTGCGTAACTTTTAAAATTGCATTTGGTAGCTCAAACTCGTCACCTATAAATATTTCTTTTTCATTAAATTTATCTATTGTTAAATTTTCACCTATTAAACCAAAGTCATTTGTAAAGTCTAAATTTAATAAATTACCCCAATATTGGTAGTGTTCATATGAATATGCATAAATTGCTTTCTCTTTGCCGCCATGTGCTAATAAATCTGCTTGTTTATCTCCCTCTAACCCAAATTTATAAATTTTCAGCTTTTTATTTACTGGCTCTTTATAAATACTTGTATATAGTATTTTATTTTTGTATTTAATCTTTTTTGGCAACGAAACATTTATTGATAATATTTTCATCTAAATAATTTACTTTTTAAATATAATAAAAATGCAATAAATTCATAAATTATATTGAAAATCGGAAATATTATTGGTTTATTAAAAAATTTATATAAAAAATTATATCTAGGAATACTTTTCCAAATTATTAAAAAAGTTTTTGCTCCAGATATTATTTGCCCATTTTTTAAAACATGCATTCTTCTATATAATTCATCACGTCCTTTCTTTGTTTCTAGTTCTGCATTATCATCTGACGAAATATCCACCCACTTGATATTTTTATTAGAATATTTTTTGTATATATTGATTTCTGCCCTACAAATAGAGCAGGAGTCATTAAAATATATATTTATTTTAGGAGTTTTAGATGTATTTTCTGTTTCCATTTATCATAAAAAATATGCTTAGAATAAAAATATATATTTGCTCGCTTTTAAAAAGCTGCTCATTTATAAGCCAATCGGAGTGTGCCAAATAAAATGCTCCAATCATTATTATAAAAATTCCAAGGGCAGATATTCTAGTTATAATATTTCCAAAGTTACCTAATAAAAAACCTCCTAGTATTATGCCTATTCCTGCACCCATTTCGCCAATACTAACCAATGAAGCAACTATCTCAGGGTAAATCATACCAATGCTTTCCATCCATGATGCAAATTTTTCTGGCGGCAATGGAAGTTTTCCATAACCATGAAAAAAGAACGATATCCCTAATGTAGCCCTCACAAGCCATAATGATATATTTGACAAGCTACTTGGTATATTATTATTCATAAAAACCTCAGAAAGTTTTTTTCTAAATATTATCATATAATTTTATTTATTTTATAATTTTACTATGTATATTTATAAAAAACTTATATTGGTTACCCACAACTCTTCCTGGTGGAAACAAAAAAAATTTAGAAGAGAAAGTGCTATTAATTTAGCTAATCACCGAAGAATAGGTTGGAGATTTATTAATAAAGAATTTATCAAGAATAATGAAGTTAGCCCTGATACAAGAACATTTTGCATATTTTATTTAAAAAAAAAGGCTGAGAATATTTCTCAGCCCTAATCATTATAACAATATGATTTAAATCTTATTTTCCAGCCACCTGCGCTACTTTTCCTGAAATCATTCCAAAAACAGTACCAATAATCATAGATAGGGCAATTGTAACAACAGGATTATTTACTGATATATTAGTAATCATTGGAATTAATTGGCCATCGACTGCATGAATACAATAACCTGCGCAAGCTGCATATCCGCAAACAGCAGTTGGTGCACAACCAAACATTGGAATTTGAGTTCCAAATATCAAAGCAAAGACAGTTATAGCTATCCATATAGGAGTATTTAAATCTCCTCCAATATTTATAGCCCCTGAGAGAACAAAGAAAAGTCCTGCAATTACTGCGCCATATATTCCAGCAGTGATTGTCATTTTTAGAGCATTATTATCTCCGCCATTTTTAAAGAATAATCCCCATGCGATAAATCCAACCCATAACAGATAAATTGAACTTAAAATAGTGCTTGCTAAAAATACTGAAATACCACCGATAACACCAACACTAAGTGACAAAGCTAAATGTTGTTTATTCATAAAACCTCCTCTTTTAGTTTTCTTTGCTGATCTATTAACATAACAATAATAACCATATGCAATATGACAGTAACTAATAATTTACTTATGGTTTACATATAATAATTTTATGTCTCGAGTTAACAAGTGCATATATAAAATTTAATTGAATGCTTCTCATTAAATATAATAAATTTACTTATAATTAAATTCTTCTATAAAATAAATAAGCTTAAAGCATATGCGGCATTAACCCACGATAATACAATCTTCTGTATTGCCCATTTATTTTTCTATTAGGATGTGCTGCCATAATCTTAGCTAAATTATAGTAACTTGTGTTATTAGATACTCCTCTATACACAAGATGTTTTTTATCTGCGGTAGTAGATTGATCTAGCGCAATATCTTTAGCGCCTCTATATACAAGTTCTTTTTTAGGGTTATCTGCTTTTGATAAGCTTTCATTTTCTTCAGTATAGACTTTATCCATGGTTTATCTCCATAAAAAAATTCTAAATTAGTAAGCTTATTACGCATGCTTTATGCGCCATTAGGAATAAATATTATTAAAGAATAAATAAATAAAATCAAGAAATTTTTATCCGGTATTTCTTAATCCAGCTGCAATTGCATGAATAGTTCTTAGCAAAGAATCAAAAACATCTTCATTATAAGAGCTTGAGCTTCTATGTTTACTAAGCAATAAAACTTGAATGTAATTTAATGGATCCATATAAGGCTTTCTTCTGTGAAGAGATAATGCTAATTTTTTATTATCTGCCAACAATCTTTCAGAATTAATTATTTCTAGCATTAGTTTTTCAGTTAAATTATATTCATTTTCAATCTTTTGAATAATATTCATTGCTGACTTCTGATCCTTAGCTAAAGTCGCATAATCTTTTGCAATAGCTAGATCAGCTTTGGCAACAGCTTGCCCGATGTTATCTATCATCATATGAAAAAAAGGCCACTCAATATACATATCTCTTAAGACTTTTAATCCTTTTTCTTTATAAATTTTATTCAATGCTGATCCTAAACCAAACCAAGCTGGTAATGTATGCCTAGATAAAGACCACCCAAAGACCCAAGGGATTGCTCTTATTGAATACCTTGATCTTTCGCCTTTTTCTCTATGTGATGGTCTTGAGCCAATATTTAATTCACCCAACTCTTGAACAGGAGTTGCCTCATAAAAATAATCTGTTATACCAATGGTATTATCAGTAAGGTCCCTATATGATGCTTCGCCTTCTATTGCCATGTCTTTCATTATTTGTTCAAAAAAAGTCATATCTAATTTTTGATCAACAACTAAATGCTGACTTGCTTTTATTAACCCTCCTATCGCCATTTCTAGCTCGTAGCAAGCTGTTTCGTATTGTGCATATTTGTACGAAAGTACTTCGCCTTGTTCTGTAATTTTAATTTTGCCATTAACTGTTTTTGCTGGCTGGGCCACTATAGAATTGTGTGTTGGGCCTCCGCCACGTCCAACTGTACCACCTCTTCCGTGAAATATTTTACACTCCACTTCATACTTTTTAGAAATTTCAATAATCTCTTGTTGAGCTTCATAAAGTCCAAAAGATGAAGCTAATATACCCCCATCTTTACAAGAATCAGAATATCCAAGCATTACTTCTTGAAGATTATCTTTATGACATTGTAAAAACTTTTTATACATTGTATTAGAGAAAAGTGATTCTAATATATTTTTAATTCTTGCTAGATCATCAATTGTTTCAAATAAAGGCGTAATTAATATGTTACAAAACAAATTGCCATTTTTATCTTCGCCAACAAGACCAACCATCTTGGCAATTAACATTACCTCAAGCACGTGACTGGCATCGTGTGTCATAGATATAATATAATGACCAAAAGATTCTGAACTTACCTGATCCCTCATTAAAATCATTACTTTAAATACATCAACGACTTGTTTTAAATCATCAGATAAAAAATTATATGTTTCTGAGAATGTATCTTTTTCTGCAAGCATAGCTGTAAGTAAAGACACTTTTTCATCTTCTTTCATTTTTTCATATTCTTTATTCTTTGCATATTTTACAAGTGCATTCACTACTGCTGTA
Organism: Thiothrix sp.; assembly: GCA_038154165.1. Lineage (GTDB taxonomy): Bacteria > Pseudomonadota > Gammaproteobacteria > Poriferisulfidales. The sequence goes on along the minus strand of JAYOZO010000001.1, from coordinate 67,251 downwards.
TGTTTAGTAGATTCTTCTCGAATGTCTAAATTAACTAAGAAAAAACCAAATGTCTCAACTAATCTTATAAAATCATTCAATCCAAATTCAAGCAGCGCATCATCCTTATCCATCATCAAGGAATCTCTTACAACATACAAATCTTTTAATAATTCTTTTTCGCAAGAGTATGAATTTACTCTTATAAAGTCTTTTACACCATCTTCAAGATCTATAATTTTCTTTAATGATTCTTCTAAACGAAAATGTATAACAGAAAATTTTCTTCGGTAAGGTTCTTTTTGAAAATTAGTACTTTTTTTATAAAAAGCTTGCTCTAAAAATTTATTATCAGCTTCTAAAGAATTTATAAAATCTATAGATGGCTTCATTAATTGATCAGAGTGCGTTAAAAATAAAGAAAGTTCTTTTGCTCTTGATATATATTCCTTGAGTGCAGTTTTTGCATGCATATAAACAGCTTTTTTTGTAACATCAGGTGTAACATATGGGTTTCCATCTCTATCTCCGCCTATCCAGGATCCAAATCTTAAAAAACTAGGAACTTTGACAGAATTTACTCCCATAGAATCACAATATATTCTTCTTGTTGCATTCTCAAGATCTCTGTACATTTGAGGCACAGCTTTAAATAAAGAAGTGTTAAAATAATAAAGCCCATTTCTAACTTCATCTTCTACTGTTGGTTTTTTCATTCTAACTTCATCTGTTTTCCATAAAATTAAAATTTGAGCCTCTAATTTTTTAATTAGTTCTTCTTTTCTAATTGATTGGCCTCGATATATATGAAGCTCCAAGATAGTTGCAAAAATTCTTCTGGTTGCTTCCATTTTACTTCTTCTCATAGCCTCAGTAGGATGTGCAGTAAAAACTGGGGCAAACTGAAGACTATTATATAATTTTTGAAGGTCACTAATGGTTATGCCACGTAATTTGCAGTCTTTTAATGTGTGATCAAAAGATCCTACCCAGAGTGTTGAGCCAGACTTTCCATGAGTAATAATATTTTCCCTGTGAATGTGTTGATACGCTTCTTCAGCAACATTTACTAATGCAAAATATTTTGAAAAGGATCTAACAACATTTTTTAATGTTTCTGGATCTAATTTATTAATATAATTTATTAACTGATCATGTAATTTTTCATCTTTATTTTCCTGAAGATAAACAAAACCTTTTCTTAGTCTTTCTACAATAATATAAACATCTTTACCCGCATGTAATTTAATTGCATTTCCTAGCAATTTGCCAAGAAGCTTAACGCAAGACCTTAACTGCGAATCAGTGATCGCATCATAATTTTTTAAAAAATCGCTCATTGAATTTTAAACTTTGATTTTATCCCTTAGGTCATATAATAGCATAATTAGTTATTTACATCAGTAATTCATTATATTTGCTCTTAAATAATTGTTTTATATAGAATAAATTGTATTAATTTAATTTTGAATGTAAATAATTTTTTATATTATCTAATTTTTATTGTCAGTATCTTCATTAACAAATGCTCTAGTTTTGCCATCACTAAGGCTTTGCAAAATGCGAATAGCCTCTTTTCCAGTTAAATATTTAAACTCATCATATTCTTTAGGAGTTTTTACTATCTGTATTTGAAGTTCCTCTAAACCATCTCTTATATATTGCTGATCAGCAGGTTTTAAATCTTTTATAATCTGATCTAATTCAGAAATTAAAATAAAGCCATTTTCTTTTCCGCTTTTTACTAATTCTCTAATTTCATTTGCAATATCTTTATTCATTTTTCTAAACTTTTATTTTTTTCATATTTCTGCTTATCAGGAATCACGCCTCTCACGCCACCCCTTGGATTTTTAATATCACCTAACCTTCTTGGAATTAAGTGAACATGTAAATGATAAATTGATTGACCAGCATCTTTTCCATCATTTATACCAATATTAAATGCTGTTACTGAAGTATCAAGCTCAATTATTTCATTACGTTGGAAATTTAAAATTTGATTTATAGATTGTATCTCATTTGTGTTCATCTCAAAATATGACTGGATATGTCTTTTAGGAATAATTAGTGTATGAAATTTTGTAACAGGGTAACTATCCCTAGTTGCGTAAAAAAACTCATTTTCATATACAATTTCTTTTTCAAAATTAGGTTTTTGAATTTTACAAAACAAACAATCCATATTGTGTTCCTCTTTTTTTAGCTATATTTTATTTTACAAAATAATATAAATAGTGATAAAAGCAATGTAATAATATTTGCGATAATAATTGGTAAAGATAATATTAAAATACCATAAATTAACCACAAGAAAACTCCAACACTAAATATTAACCACATTGGCAATGATATATCTCTTGTGGTTTTTGATTTATAAATTTTTAGTGCTTGAGGGACAAAAGCAACTGTTGTGCACATTGCAGCTGCAAAACCAATGCTTTGAGCGAAGTTATCAAACATTTATAATATATCCTTTGCCGGAAGAATATTTTCCTCGAGTTTATTATTATTTACAACAACATCATATGAATTTTTTTTTCCTTCAAATGATATAGCAGTAAAAACTTTATTATTTTTAATATGCAAAGCACATCCTCCCTCTATAGCAAAACAATCATTTAGATCTTTATCTCCAAGAAACTTTGTTAAAGAAGGTTTTCTCTCTGGCTCCTCATCGTAGTGCGGACAGCAGTTTCCAGAAACAAACCCAAGGCAATCAATTATATTTAACTTTTCTTGCCAAGAATCTGTAATCCCTTTTTCAAACCAACATATAGCCCCAGCGCTAACTCCACTCATAACTATTCCTTTTTCATAAGCTTTTTTAAGTATTCTATCTAACTGCCACTCTCTCCACACAGCCAGCATACTTTTTGTATTTCCTCCCCCCACAAAAATTATATCCTGATTGAAAATAAGTTCATCTAAATTTGGGGTTCGTTCAAAAAAACCTAAATGAGTTGGGTTACATTTAAATTTTTTAAATGTTAAATAAAAATTTTCTATATAGGACTTATCATCACCTGTTGCAGTTGGTATAAAACATATATTTGGGGACTTCGAACTTACTTGCGCTAAAATATATTTTTCTATGATGCCCTTACCAGGATTTCTACCAAAGCCACCTCCGCCAATTGCTATCACTTGCTTATCTATTTTCATATATTTTAAAGTTATTTAACTAACATTTCCCATAGAGTACTAAATCTATTATTGCTAACACTTCTATCAAATATGTAGGTAGCGTGTTCTTTATTATTTACTTGCTTATGAATCTCTATACCCCATAAACCTTTAATTTCGTTTGGTGCCATAGAATATCTTATATCGATGATTCGATTTTCAAACTTACTTGATACGGCTACATAACCATCAGAAAACCATTTAAAACGCTCAATATCTTTATATTGCTGAGAGTTCTTATCAAGCCAAGGAAAAGATTTTTCTATATTGAGTTTTTCAATTTTAGAACCTACAAATACTTTTTTATCAAAACCAACTCTTACAGCATCAACATAAAAAAATTTATCCGCACTATATATAATCTTCCAGACCAATAAATTTGCAAAACTTGGTTTAGCAACTATAACATTAAATTTATGTCCGCGGTCTAGTGCTAACTGCTGACCAATCTTTATTGCTCTTTCGTGCTGAATATATCCAAACACAAGATATATAAAAATCCATAAAATTGCAAAGCGTGAAAAAATTTTAGATTTTTTTGAAACCCTAAGAATTACAAATATAAATAATGGTATCGTAAACAATGGATCAATAATCGAAATAATATCGAACGAAACTCGGTAATTATTAAATGGCCAAAATAATTGTGTGCCATAAGATGTGCAACTATCTACAAATGCGTGAGTTAGGTAGCCTAAAGACGAAAATAAGTAAATCTGCCAAAAGCTCATATCAAATTTTTTCGCAAGAACATAATAAAAAAATAATGCGCATATTAAACCCCCAAAAGGAATAAATATGAGTGAATGAGTAAATTGCCTATGAAATTCTAAGGCAAGTATTGGATCACTAGAAGACCTAATTAGAATATCAAGATCGGCAGCCATTCCTGCCAAAAATCCAAAAATTGTTGGCATGAATGTATTTTGGTTGTTTGCTTTTTGTTGCGCTGCAACAGCACCTACAACACCTTGTGTAAACGGATCCATGTGATTACCTTAATATTTTAATTTCCGAGATCTCTATTCTTATTTTTTCTTCGCCGTTTTTAAAAATTGACGAATAAACCATTAAATTTTTGTGTTCAAGTGAAAAAAATAAAAAGTTTACTTTTTCTCCAGATTCATACTGGGCAGAATACCCATTATATTTTTTTTCTTTTATAATAATTTCTTGATTATCTTTATACTCATAATGATAAGATTTTAAATTTTTTTTTGTCAGCACATTATAATTTTCATTTATATTTGGATAATCTTCCATAAGCAACAAAATCATTGTAAGAGGATCATAAATATCGTTTTTCGATGTAATTTTTGTATCAATATTATTTTGATTAATTATTGCTGAATTTTTATTTATAAAAACTTTATAAAAGTCTTTATTATCTTTATAAATATATTTTTTAGGGATCAACTTATTATTATCAACTATAATTTCTGAAATTTCTTCTCTAAAACCTTTATTTGCAATTGCTGCTAAAAGATTCCCATCATAAACCGTACTTAATAATATCTGATTTTCATTTTTTTTTAATTTTAGCTTCATTACTCCTGCTTCAATATTCTTATAGTATAAAACATAGTTTGCTTCAACTTCCGATAATTTTATATCTTTTGAAGAAGCAATAGGCGATAGCAGTAAAAATAATAAAATTACACTTATTCTAATCATAGTGCTATATAGTTAAATTAATAAATATTATACATTATGAATTATATTATCTAAAATCCTACTGCTTTAATATTTATGGATTATGATACTGCTGTTTTAAATAAATAAAATTTTTTAATTATAAATTCAAGCATCTCGATGAACTCTTTTAGGACTATGTAGACAAAATAGTCAACTATATTTTGGATTATAGATTTCTGTCACTATTATTTTGAAATAAAAAGTTTTCTAATAATTTTTTTTTCATCGCCTCAGAGAGAATATTTTTAACTTGTTTGCAATTATAGAGACTGCTTAAATTATGATCATACAAATTTATTAATAAATTTTTTTTATCAAATTTTAATTTATAATCTTGATTAATTATTTTGTCATCAAAGTCATTTTTTGAATAAAAGCTTCCAAGAAAATATTGATTACCTTCTTTTTTGCTTTTTACAAAAATAGTATTTCTATTATTCCAATAATCATTCTTATATATAAGTCCAATTTTTTCACCTGCGAAGATTAAAGTCAGATTTTTATTAGGCGAGTAATTTTGTACCTTATTTGAATCTTTAGCCCCAATTGTATTTAAAAAATTACAAGAATAATATTCGCCTTTTTCGAATTGATTTAAAATAGTATTTAAATTTTCTTTTTTTGTATACTGATTTTCATTACTGCAGCTTATTAACAATGATGTTATTAAAAATAAAAATATTAATTGATTTTTTATTTCTCTCATAATTTTAATCAAAGGTCACCTTTTTAATCTCTATATTTGCTTCGTGCTCTCTTCCAAAAGCAACTATTCCAATTGATGTAATATTTTTTGAGTTAATATTTTTTTTTAAAAATGATCCAGATTTTTTAAACTCGTTGATTGGCAAAATAAACTCTTGGAATTCTTCCGTTACAGTAAATGATGATTGGTAATATTGCCAAGGTAGCAAAGTCCATTTTGTCCACAGGTGGATAAAATACTTTTGATTATTTCCTTTTGCTAATATTTTTACAGATCTTGCATTTACAAGATTAACCTTATCTAATTTTCTTTGAATTTGAATAAAGCCACCATTATTTTCCGTTGATACATTTCCAGAAACTACAGCTATGGTTTCTTTTTCGTTTGTTTTATATTGCACGTTACCTGTTGATACTCCGCCCATTACACTATCAGAAATAAAATTCCAGTATTCAGGATTCTGGAATTTGTCTTCAAAAATAGTTTCAGCTAAGGTTCTTGATGACATAAGTATTAATATAAGTAAAAATATTTTTTTATTTTTCATAATTCTATATTACTAATGTTCTTGAGAATTGTAAAATTAAGACTGGCCCACCCTTTCCAATCAAAACTATTCCGCTATGACAGGTTAGATTTCGAGGTACATATAGAATACTTCAAGAATTTCATATTGATTTTACAATAACAATTACAACAAAAGCATTATCCCAGGGTTATCGATACGAACAAATTCAAAAAAATACTCAAACTAAAGAAAAACAGTTTAACCGATCAGCAAATTACTGACTACTTCAATTCTTTAAATATTAAAACCCAAACAAGTAAAATTTATAAAAATCAGTTAGTTTTAACGACGAGATACAAATACAACATACGTATTAAACGAAGCATAGAATATTCATTTACAACACCAATAGTTATAGAAATTCATTAGAGAAATTAAATTTTATTAAATTATCTAACTACTCTTGGCGCACCCATATTTAAGTTTTGTGAAAAATAGGCGTATAACTCATCTCTTTTTCCTTCTGATTCCATCGGACAATGAATATTTCCAAACTTCCCAGCGAAATCAATTAAATAAGTGGTGTTTTGAGTTGTTTGCCACTGATTAAGAGCCTTATTAAAACTTCTTCGCGTTGTTGTTTTATCGCTTGTCTTTATTGATTGAACTTCTGAAAGACGAACTTTATTCATTTTTAACCCTAAATTTTGAATAATAAATTCAGGATTTAAATAATCTAATATGCTGTTTGCACTTTTTCCGCCTGGAAATATAAAAATATCTTCATCAAGATTAATTTGGTATCCAATCTATTGTACTCTAACTTTCAAACCAAAAAATAATAACCATGGGAAGGAAATTGTTATGATATTAATTAAGAGGGCAAAAAAAGAAACATGCTCATCTTTTGAAAAAAGAAGCAAAAAGGGTAATAGGAACAAAACGATATAAATCGAAAGTTTTTTTACGTCTTGTATTTTATGAATACGATCATAATCTGAGGAATTTTTATTTACGTCCATACCTATACTCCTTAAAAAAAAGAAATGACAACAACAATGTTAATCATAAAAAGTAAATTTGTATATATTTTTTTGAAGTTCTAATATTATTAAAAATGAAGACAATATTACGATATTGTCAAAAAAAATTACGATATTGTCAAAAAAAGAGGAAATTCAGACCACTTAATTTGTACCTTGAAATCTACTCCACCGTTACCGAATGTATTTGCATGGAAAGGATGGTTGTCGTCTTCATTATATTGTGTTTCTTATCTTTTTTAATAATCCAATAAAATTTGATTATCCTGAAAAAAAATTTTATATTGTAAGTCATATTAAATATTAATAAAAAACGATTATGAAATATATATTTTCCTTAATGATATTGATTATACTACCTGTCAGCGCTATTGCTAATGACTATTCTGTAGATGGATATGGTGATGATGGTTATGTTTATGGTGATGTTGAAACCAATGGTAGAGATATAGAGGGTTATTTATATAAAGAAAATGGTGATGAGGTCTATTTTGAAGGTGAGTTTAATGGTTATGGAACAATTGACGGATATGATGAAAATGGAGATTATTACCAATTAGATGTTGACTAAAAATGCCAACTCTTAACTACTCCACCGTAACCCAGTAGGTTTCCTGTAAACCTACAACCTACTGAAAATTACCTTTCCAACATCAAAAATCGATGCCAATTAAACTAAATAAAATTATATAATGTTGGAGTGTTTAAATAAATTAAAAATTACTTTATTTAAGTGGTTTTTTCATTCAACGTTATATATAAATTATTTAATTATATAACTAAGCGTAAACTATAATTATGAAAAATTCATTAACAAAAAAACCTACTGTAGTTGGATTATTTTCTGGATGTGGAGGATTAGATTTAGGTTTTAAGCGTTCAGGTTTTGATATTATTTGGGCAAATGATTTTGACGAAGACTCCGTAAAAACCTATAAAAACAACATTGGTGACCATATAGTTCTAGGAGATATTACCAAAATACCAAGTAAAAAAATACCCTCTAACTTTGATGTACTCTTAGGTGGTTTTCCTTGTCAGGGTTTTTCTGTGGCAAATACGAAAAGAAGTATGGAAGATAAAAGGAATTTTCTTTACCTAGAGATGCTCAGAGTGCTCAAGGATAAAAAACCAAAGTTTTTTGTTGCAGAAAACGTTAAAGGTATTCTTTCATTAGAGAAAGGTGGCGTTATAAAAATGATTATAAAGGATTTTGAAAAAATTGGGTACAAGGTTGACTATAGACTTTTGATGGCGAGTGACTATGGCATTCCCCAACACAGAGAACGTGTATTTATTATTGGTAATAGAATTGGTAAAAAAAACCCATTCCCTAATTATACTCATGGTCTTAAAAACGACTTATTCAACCCTAAATTAAAACCTTATGTATCAACTAAAGAAGTAGTTGGACATTTGGCGAATGTGAGAACTAGGGACAAACCTTTTCTGTTAGGCAACAAAACTATTTATAATCATGTCGCAAGAACCAATGTAAGTGATACGTTTTGGGGAAGAAAACATAATGTTAATCAATTTGATATTTGTGACTATCTAAAAAAATGGAGAAAGAATAGTGGGTGGTCGACTAAAAGAATAGATGAACATTTTGGATATGCTCATACAGCAGGACACTGGTTCAGAAAAGATAATAACTCTGGATCTATACCTAACCCCGAGGATTGGAAGGGTTTAAAAAAATTATTAAAATTTGATGACACATACGATAAACAAGTTACAGAACTAGAAGAAAAAACCATTGTATTTGAGCAATCATTAAGAATTAATAATTGGGAAGAACCAAGCGATACAATTACCGCTACTGGACCTGAAATTCATCCTAATAGAAAAAGAAGAATGAGTGTTAGAGAGTGTGCAATCATCCAAACTTTTCCAGATGATTTTATTTTTGAAGGTGCAATAGGTAGTATGTATAAACAAATAGGAAACGCAGTACCAGTTGATTTGGCATTTAAAATTGGGCGTGCTATATTGGAGCAGTTATAGAGATAAAAGAGATTGTTCATTTAAATGAAGGGACAAGATATAACCATTGCCACCAGCAATTCAAAACATGATACTATTCTGGATTTAGAGAAATATTATTTTTGTGAACTAGAGAAAATATTCAAATCGCAAGATTTCATTGACAATCTTAAAAAAATGCAAATATGGATTAAACTTAATTACAAAAACTTGATCTCGTGGGATAAGAAAAATAAAGTTCAATTGCCTTGCCAAAGAATTATAAATTATATTGTAATGAAGAATCTTCAACAAATTATTGGGGTATACAACTCTACTATTAGTTCTGATATTGCATTTGAGACAAATAACGCAATTATAAATATTGATTCTAAAACCGTCTCTAGCACTGGTAATAAAGGGGATTTTGAGTCATTGTTTTTTGGACCAAATCAATCAAGTTTTAAAAATAAAAATGTTGGAGTTTCTGGCAATAACTATCCAGGTCTCCCAGTAAATTTTGAATTGCCGAGTATAGATATTTTAAGTAACAAACCAGTTTTAACTTTCTTTTTAATGATCATGTATACTGACGATAATGGAAAATTCAATTGGTATTCCTGTAAAGATGAACCAAATGTAAGATTTATATGTATACCCAATGGAAAACTATCCTATTTATTCAAAAATGATATCGTCTCAAATCCCAAGACATATGCTTACGAAACGACGTATGATAAAAATAATAAAAAGGTTCATAAAACTATTCCACACCCTCATTCATTTAAAAACTCCATCT
>JAYOZO010000001.1:56767-57360 GCA_038154165.1 Thiothrix sp. | reverse complement strand
ACATTAAAGGAGGAAAAGTATACAAACAAGCAATAAGCACGCACTCATGCAGAATAGATTTTTCTACCCTAAAGAATAGATATGACTCAAAAAAAATTCATTGGGAGGGCGTATCTAATTGGAATTTTTAGTTAAGGTAGTATTATTTCAATGTCATTCGTAATTTTTTCAATTAACTTACCAATCAATTCTTCCTTCATGAACAAAAACTCTCTTAATCACTTAATGCACGATACACCGTCGCTCGACCAACACTAAGTCTCTTTGCAATTTCAGTCTTCATAAGACCTTCTGATGCAAGTTCTCTAATCTTTGCAACATCACCAGTTTGTTTACGACCTTTATAAACACCTTTCTCTTTTGCCTCCTTGTTACCCATACCATCTTACCTGTGTCAGGTTACTAAACACCTAAATTTACTGATGATTTGGTTTATAGGAAACCTATTCGACTGTTACCGATTTCGTTCGTTTGGACATGATGGTTATCGTCTTCATTATATTATATCTTGAAGTATTTTGGTGTTTCATCGAGTAAGAGAATTTCTGGGATTGCTGGACGTGCACGAATAAAATGGTATAAACACACATTAT
>JAYOZO010000001.1:22296-56757 GCA_038154165.1 Thiothrix sp. | reverse complement strand
CACTGTCACACTTAATAATTTTGGTCATATAATCACTTGAAAAAACATTAGAAGAAATTAAAGCTAAAATAAAAAATATTCGTTTTGTTTTCATTATATCTTCAGGTATTCTGATTTTTCATCGGGCAGGAGAATTTCTGGGATTGCTGGACGAGTGCGAATAAAATGGTATAACCATACATTATCTGATGGCACCCAATGCCCAGTTTCCTCATTGTATACTTGTGTGTCCAGAATCTTCCCAAGCACTTCGGTTTCCTCTTTTATTAACGACATCACGCTATCATAATTTTTTTTTGTAACTCCTTCATCCAAAGCATCATCAATTGCCTGGTCAACTAAACGTTTTATGTTTTGCATGGCATCATCAAAGGGGTGTGTTGCAACATGGTTTTCATATGCCTTTATTCTATAATAAATCTCTTTGCGGTAATCCTTATCCTCTCTGTCTCTTTTTAACTTTTGTAACTCCCATTTATAATCCTTGTCATAGTTATATTTCTTTTCTATCTCCAAAAGATTTTGCCTAAGGAATTGCTCTAGTTTGACCACGCCATCTGCGTTAGATCTATAAGGGAATTGAAATGATAGTTGTTTGGTTTTCATATTTTAATAGTACCGATTATTTTGAGATTGTAAAATTAGGACTGACCCATCATGTGAATACAAACTTATCCCATTGTAGAGCGCTGTTGTTAAACAGTGTTTTTGTAATTATTCATCAAGAAAGTCACTAAGATCTATTTTCCCAAAGTCATGTTTGCAACTGGTGCAATGATATGCTGGCGAAGAAGTATCAACACAACAACCGCCACTATAAAATGACTTATTTTCAAATGCTTCAGGACTTGGATAACCATAAGAGATATCTAAAATAAGTTCTGAACCACATTTTGGACATGGTGGTTTCGTAGTCATTTTTTCACCAGTGGTATTTTGTATTCGGCACGATTGAAATGAAAAAAATCATTCAAGCATCTTGTATTAGTGCACATATAGGACTTAATTCCCAAGTATTTATCTGGCAGGTTTTCAAAAGTATATCTTAAATATTCACCCCAACCATCTGTTTGAACCCATCGTTGAGACTCTTCAGAGGTCTTTGTATTGCATTTGGGACAGGTTGGTATGGTCATTATGATTTCATCCTATACGATCCCACAGGTGAGGACCTTTTTTACGACTTATGTTTTGTAAGGGATTACTCATTTGATCTTGTAACATAGTGAGTTGGAATTCGGTAAGAACTAAACAAATTATACTTTTAGATACTCGCCAACCACTAAATTTATACTCTGGTTCAAATTTAGTAAATCTTTGGTAATCGTAACAATCATCCTCATTTAAAATTTCTGAATCTTTTTTACAATTCCATTTACTTGGGTCTACAGAATAGATAAGTTCTAAATTTAATCTAAATAAATCAGGTATATCAAATCTAGTAAAAGATAAAGTTTGCTTATTTCCCATGTGTAAATGCAAACATTCATCATCAGTTATTCCTAGTAGTAAGATATATGTTTGCACTCCGTGTTTTTGTAAATGTAGTTTTGGTGATATTTTTATTTCGTTTTTTAAAATTGAGTATCTGTTCATAAAATTTCCTTGTTAAAAAATAATCTTATAATTTTAAAATTAAATAATCTACAAATAATTTATTTTTTGTATCGGGTAAGAAACTTTTACGTGATACAAAACTTAAAAAATGTTATCCACAATTAATTATGTTTTTATGATTGTAAATATTTTTACACGACATAAAAATAAATACCGTAAGACTGACCCATCATGTTAATTGAAACTTACTCCACTGTGACTGACTTTGCCAAATTCCTTGGCATATCTACATTATTACCCTTGATAATGGCGCAATGATATGCAAGAAGCTGAAGTGGAATGGTAAATAATATTGGAGCAACTGGATTCATTGGGGCATCAATTTCAAAAACTTGCGATATCTCGTCACTTGTAAAGCCTGCTCTTTTATCAGCAAATATATAAAGTTTTCCGCCTCGAGCTTTAACTTCTTCTAAATTAGATTTAAGTTTTTCTAAAATAACGTTATTCGGAGCCACAGCTACTACCGGCATATTTTCATCTACAATTGCAAGTGGGCCGTGTTTTAATTCTCCTGCTGCATAAGCTTCTGCATGTATATAAGAAATTTCTTTTAACTTTAAAGCACCTTCTCTTGCAATTGGGTAATGAGATCCTCTTCCTAGGAATAAAGCATGTTCTTTGTCAGAAAATATTTTAGCAAGTTCTGCAATTTTTTGATTCAATGCCAAAGTACTTTCTATTTTATTCGGTAAAGTTTTTAACTGCATGCACAGTGAATTTTCTAGATCAGATGTAACTTCAAACCTTTTTCCAAGAATAATTACTAGTAACATTAAAGCTGTTAGTTGAGTAGTAAAAGCTTTAGTAGAAGCCACTCCAATTTCAGGTCCTGCATGTGTAATTAAAGTTGAATCACACTCTCTAGCCAAAGAGCTTTCTGGAACGTTACAAACTGCAATTGTTCCAACATAATAATCTTCCTTTTTTATCTCTCTCAATGCCGCCAATGTATCTGCTGTTTCCCCAGACTGTGAAATACAAATTAATAAAGTATCTTTTTGAACAGCATGACGACGATATCTAAATTCACTTGATATTTCAGCATGACAGGGAATTCCTGCCAATCTTTCTAGCCAGTGCTTAGCCACAAGCGCAGCATGGTAACTTGTTCCACAAGCAATTATTTGTACCACTTTGAATTTTTCTAAATACTGTGCAGCATTTGGGCCTAATATTTCTTTTGGAACAGAATTATTTATTATTCTATTTTCAATAGTAGATTTTACAGCATTTGGCTGCTCAAAGATTTCCTTAAGCATAAAATGATCATAACCATCCTTTGAATGACTACTTAAAGATAAGCTACTTTTTTTTGTTTCTCTTCTTATATTTTGTTTATTTTTATCGTATATTTTAACTTCTTCTGAACTCACTGTTGCTAAATCACCATCTTCCAAGTACACAAATCTATTTGTGTGTTTTATTAATGCAAGCCCATCAGATGCAATAAAATTTTTTTCTTCGCCAAGCCCAATTAATAAAGGGCTGCCGTTTCTGGCGACTATTATTTTATCTGGATTATTTTTATCTAAAACTGCTACAGCGTAAGACCCCTTGACTTCAGCAATCGCAAGATGAACAGCATCAAGAATCTCATTATCTTTTGAAAAATAATTTATTAAATGAGCCAATATTTCTGAATCAGTTTCTGATAAAAATTTATAACTTTTTAAAAATTTTTTTTTTATATCTAAATAATTTTCAATAATTCCGTTATGTACAATTGCAATGGCGTCATTTGAAATATGCGGATGAGCATTTTCTTTTGAAGGTTTACCGTGAGTTGCCCATCTTGTGTGAGCAATACCGATATTAGAGTTAACTGAAGCATCTAATAATTTACTGAGTTCTTCAACATTTCCTTTTTGACGATAATTAATTAAAACATTATTTTTTAATATAGCCATACCAGCCGAATCATAACCTCTATATTCTAGATGCTTTAACCCCGCCAATAATATATCAGTAACATTTGATTTAGATACTGCTGCAACAATTCCGCACATTTATTTTATCTTTTTCCAATTTTTCTTTTCTTGTTGTCTTGATCTTGCAATTAATAAACTATCTTTATCAGAATTATCCGTAATGGTTGATCCCGCTGCTATAGTTACTCCTTCTTCAACAACAATAGGAGCTATCAACTGAGAGTCAGAGCCTATAAAAACATTATCTTTTATAATTGTTTTATGTTTATTAACGCCATCATAATTACACGTTATAACCCCAGCCCCAACATTTACATTTTCACCAATATCAGTATCACCTAAATAAGTTAAATGATTTGCTTTTGTATTTTTCTTTATTGTAGTTGCTTTAACTTCAACAAAATTTCCTATTCCCACATTTTCTTCCAGCTTACAATTTGGCCTTATTCTTGCAAACGGGCCAATACTGCAATTACTGCCTATTGTAGAGTCCTCAATAATTGAAAATGTTTTTATTTCGGTTCCGCTTGATATTTGTGTATTTTTTATATTTGTATTTGCGCCAATTTTAACTTTATCTCCAATTTTAACAGCTCCTTCAAAAACAACATTTTGTTCGATTTCAACGTCCTTTCCTATTGAGACATCACCTTTAAAATATACTGTTTGAGAATCTAACATAGTAACACCCTGACTTAAAAATTTTTTTCTTATATTATTTTGATAAATCTTTTCCGTTTTTTCTAATTGAATTTTGTCATTTACACCTAATAATGAATTAGATTCTTCAGCTAGCAAAGGCACTACCAGTAAATTATGTTTATTAGCAATGCTTACAATATCTGTTAAGTAATATTCTTTTTTGGAATTTTTGTTATCTACTTTGCTTATTAAATTTTTTAAAGTTGTTGAATTACTAAAGATAATTCCTGTATTACATTCTTTAATTTTTTTTTGCGTATGATCAGCCTCTAATTCTTCAATAATTTTTGCAACAATTTCTTCTTCTGCCTGCTCCCTGATTATTCTTCCGTATCCAAATGGATTTTCTAAATTTACCGTGAGAACTTTAACATCACTTTTTGGCATATATTTTATAAATTTTTCTAAAAGTTTATAGTCTATTAATGGAGTATCAGCATACAATACCAATACTTCTTCATTACTAGCTAAATGTCGTATTACGATTTTCACAGCATCGGCGGTTCCTTTTTGCTCTACTTGTGTATACCAATTTACATTATATTTTTCGAATGATTTTTTTATATCATCAGCTTTAGAATTCGTTACAACATTAATTGTTTTGGGATTTAATTTTTTTGATAAGATTAAAACATGTTCTAGCATTGTTAATCCACCAACTTTATGCATGACTTTTGGTAAAGAACTATTCATTCTTCTTCCTTTGCCAGCTGCAAGAATAATTATATTTAAACTCATTTAAATTTTGATTTTATTTTAATGGCTTTATTCTACTATGAGATTACATAATATACACAAGATCTGAGAGAATAAAGAAAATTACTTACTTTTTTTTCTTAGATTTGCGATCATTTTTAGTTGCGCTGTTGCCTGAGCTAACTCTGCCAAGGCTTTGGCAGCGTCAATTTTATCATTTTTATCTGCTAATGCTTCCTCTGCTCTTTTCTTTGATTCTGCAGCTTTTGCTTCGTCCAAGTCTTCCCCTCTAATTGCAGTATCAGCTAGAATAGTGACAATATCAGGCTGAACCTCAAGCACACCTCCTGAAACATAGATAAAATATTCTTCCCCATTCTCAGTTATAACCTTTATTTCGCCCGGTTTCAATGGCGTTATCATAGGTGTATGCTTTGGATAAATACCAACTTCTCCCATAATTGCAGCTGCAACTATGTTTTTTACACTTCCAGAAAATATTTCTTCTTCGGCGCTAACTATATCTAAGTGCATTGTTGTCATTTTTTTCCTAAAGAGTTTTTGCTTTTTCCTCAGCTTCTTCAATTCCGCCAATCATATAGAATGCCTGCTCTGGAAGATGATCATATTCACCATCTATTATGCTTTTAAAACCTTTGATGGTATCTTTTAATGACACATATTTTCCAGGGCTTCCTGTAAAAACTTCGGCAACGAAAAATGGTTGAGATAAGAATCTTTGTATTTTTCTTGCTCTTGCAACCACAAGCTTATCTTCTTCGGAAAGCTCGTCCATCCCTAATATTGCAATGATATCTTTTAATTCTTTATATTTCTGTAAAGTATTTTGTACTTGTCTTGCAACTTCATAATGGTCATTTCCTACAACAAGAGGGTCTAACTGTCTACTTGTTGAATCCAATGGATCCACGGCAGGATAAATTCCTAGCTCTGCTACTTGTCTTGATAATACAACTGTAGCATCCAAATGAGCAAATGTAGTTGCTGGAGATGGGTCTGTTAAATCATCCGCGGGAACATAGACAGCTTGAATAGATGTAATCGAACCTGATTGGGTTGAGGTTATTCTTTCTTGAAGAGCGCCCATTTCTTCAGCAAGCGTTGGTTGATATCCTACAGCAGAAGGCATTCTTCCTAAAAGCGCGGATACTTCTGTTCCAGCCAATGTATATCTATAAATATTATCGATAAACATCAACACATCTTTGCCTTCATCTCGAAAATCCTCAGCCATTGTTAAACCAGTTAGAGCGACTCTTAATCTATTTCCTGGCGGCTCATTCATTTGCCCATAAACTAAAGAAACTTTATCGAGAACCTGTGACTCCTTCATTTCATGGAAGAAATCATTACCTTCTCTTGTTCTTTCGCCAACGCCAGCAAATACTGAGTAACCACTATGCTCGGTAGCAATATTTCTAATAAGCTCCATCATATTTACAGTTTTACCGACACCAGCGCCACCAAACAAACCTACTTTTCCACCTTTTGCAAAAGGACATAATAAGTCAATGACTTTAATACCAGTCTCTAAAAGTTCATTTCCTCCAGCTTGTTCTTCATATGATGGTGGCTTTCTATGAATTGGCATGACTTTTAAAGCGTCTATTGGTCCAGCTTCATCAACGGGCTCACCTAATACATTCATAATTCTTCCAAGCGTCTTTTCGCCAACTGGAACAGAAATTGGAGCCCCAGTGTTTGTTACTTGAATGCCTCGTCTTATTCCATCAGAAGTTCCCATCGCTATAGTTCTTACAATGCCATCTCCAAGCTGTTGCTGAACTTCTAGTGTTAAACCAACTTCATCAACCTTGAGTGCGTCATAAACTTTTGGTATAGAATCTTTAGAAAACTCTACGTCTACTACCGCTCCAATAACCTGTACTATTTTTCCTGTGCTCATTTTATTTAGTCTCCGTTAAATACTAAACTGCAGCTGCCCCAGCTACGATTTCTGAAAGTTCCTGCGTTATAGATGCTTGTCTAGCTTTGTTATAAATTAATTGCAATTCGTCAATTAGATTACTTGCATTGTCTGATGCGCTCTTCATTGCTACCATCCTTGCAGACATTTCACACGCAACATTTTCAACTATTCCTCTGTAAACTAATGACTCAATAAATCTAACCAACAAATTATCAATGACGCTTTTTGAGTCTGGCTCATAAATATAATCCCAATGATGAGAACGTTCACCTTCCTGGCTGGGCATAGTTGGGATAAGGTGTGTTACCACTGGCTCTTGTGACATTGTATTAATAAATTTATTTTCTGCTAAATGCAATTCATCAATATTGCCCTCGATATAATTGTCTAACATGATTTTTATTGGGCCAATTACATCATTTATTTCTGGACTATCTCCAAGGTGAGAGGCTTTGGCAACTAAATTTACATCTAATCTTTTAAAAAATCTTTCTGCTTTTGAGCCAATTGTGCAAACATCAACTTCAATAGAATTCTTTTTCCAATCATTAATTTTTTTTAATGCCTGCTTAAATAAATTTGTGTTTAAACCCCCACATAAACCTCTATCAGTGCTTATAATTATAAGACCAGCCCTTTTGACAGAATCTCTGTGAACTAAAAAGGGATGTTTATACTCAGGATGAGCATTAGCCAAGTGACCAACTACATTCTTAATCATCTTAGCATATGGCCTTGCAGCAGTCATTCTCCCTTGAGCTTTTTTCATCTTACTAGCCGCTACCATTTCCATAGCTTTAGTTATTTTCTGAGTATTTTTTATACTCAAGATCTGTCCTTTTATTTCTTTTCCGCCTGACATCTACTTTACCAAGTTTGTGTTGATACAAATTTCTCTAACATCTCTTTTAATGTTGACCCAATTTCATCATTATAATCTCCAGAATTTTCTATCGAATTCATAAAGTCAGCATATTGAGATGTAGCAAAACCAATTAAAGCTTTTTCAAAATCTTTTATTTTATTAACTTCAATATTATCTAAATATCCTTCGTTTGCCGCATACAAAACTAAACCCATAGATGAAATATTCAATGGTGAGTATTGGGTTTGTTTCATTAGCTCCATCACTCTTTTACCGCGCTCAAGTTGTTTTCTTGTTTGCTCATCTAAGTCAGATGCAAACTGAGAGAAAGCCGCTAGTTCCCTATACTGTGCAAGAGCAAGCCTTACTCCGCCGCCAAGCTTCTTGACTAATTTAGTTTGTGCAGCACCGCCAACTCTTGATACAGATAAACCCGCATCTACAGCAGGCCTTAATCCAGAATTAAATAAATTGGACTCAAGAAATATTTGCCCATCTGTAATAGAGATAACGTTAGTTGGAACAAATGCAGAAACGTCACCAGCTTGAGTTTCAATAATTGGCATAGCAGTTAATGACCCAGTTTTGCCTTTTACTTTTCCATTAGTTATTTTTTCAACATATTCAGCATTAACCCTTGATGCTCTTTCAAGCAATCTGGAATGTAAGTAGAACACATCTCCAGGATAAGCTTCTCTGCCAGGAGGCCTTTTCAATAATAAAGAAACTTGTCTATATGCGACAGCCTGCTTACTTAAATCGTCATAAATTATTAAAGCATCTTCTCCTTTATCTCTAAAATATTCTCCCATCGAACAACCTGCGTATGGAGCAATATATTGCATTGCGGCAGATTCAGACGCAGTAGAAGCTACAACAATAGTGTGCTCTAAAGCGCCGTGTTCTTCTAATTTTTTAACTACGTTCGAAACCGACGAAGCCTTCTGTCCTATAGCAACATAAATACATTTAACACCTGTTCCTTTTTGATTAATAATAGTATCAATTGCAATGGCAGTCTTGCCAGTTTGTCTATCGCCAATAATTAACTCCCTCTGGCCTCTTCCAATTGGAACCATAGAATCAATTGATTTAAGTCCGGTCTGCACTGGCTGATCAACTGATTTTCTTTGTATAACGCCAGGAGCAATTTTTTCTATTGGCGAAAATTCATTTACTTTTATTTCTCCTTTTCCATCTATTGGCGCACCTAAAGAATTTACAACTCTTCCTATTAGCTCTTCACCTACTGGGACCTCTAGAATTTTCCCTGTACATTTAGCAATATCTCCTTCAGATAAGTGCTGATAGTCGCCTAATATAACTGCCCCAACAGAATCTCTTTCTAAATTAAGAGCTAAACCAAATGTATTTTTTGGAAATTCAATCATTTCTCCAGCCATAACATTAGACAAACCGTGAATTCTAACAATGCCATCTGTCACTGCTACAATTGTTCCCTCCGTCTTTGCTTCTGCAGATAAATCAGAGCCATCGATTCTTTTTTTTATTAAATCACTAATTTCTGTTGGACTAAGTTGCATTATTTTTACCTCTATTGTTTCAAATTAATTGAGACTCTAGTTTTCTTAACCGTTCACGAAGCGAACCATCGATCACTAGATCATCAACTTTAACTACTGCTCCAGCCAAAAGCGCTGGGTCTACATTTTGTTCTAAGCTAATCTCTTTTTTAAATCTTTGTTCCAAAGCTTGTTTAATATTTTTTAGCTGCTCCTCATCTAACTCAAATGCGGTATTAATCTTTGCTATTTTTAAATTTTTTTCGTCCTGAAAATAACTATCATATAAATTCAAAATCTCTGAGATTACATTTAATCTATTATTTTCTGCTAATAATTTTATAAATCTTAAAAAATTTTCATCCACATTATTGCTTAATATGCCAGATAAAATATTTGCTTTATATAAACTATCATATGAATCATTCTGTAAAATATTTTTTACATTTATTTCGCTTGAAACTGCATCCAAATTTTTCAGCATATCAAGATATACAGCAATCATATTTTTATTTTTAGCGTTCTCAAATAATGCTTTTGCATATGGCCGCGCTGTTGTAAGTAATTCAGACATAATTTTATATTTTAGTTACCAAATCTTGAATTGCTTTATCATGAGCTTTTTTATCAATTTCTTTTTTCAAAATCATTTCTACTCCTTCAATTACAAGTTTTGAAACATCCTTTTTTAAAGATTCTTTAAGTTTCATTGATAGTTGTTCAACTTCTTGCTCTGCTAACTTTAATTTTTTTTTGGCCTCTTCAGACGCTTTGGCATTTGCTTCTTCTAAAATATCGCCTTGTCTTTTTTCCGCCATAGATATTATATTTTTAGCCTCGGATTTTGCATCGGCAAGCTTTATACCAACTTCTTCTTTTGCGTTTTCAAGAGCTTGCTGTCCAAGTTCAGCTGCTGCGAGACCATCGGCAATCTTCTTTTTTCTTTCTTCTAAAGCTGAAGTCAATGGTGGCCAAACAAATTTCATACAGAACCATACAAAAATAGCAAATGATATTGCTTGCCCAATTAAAGTTAAATTAATATTCAATTTTTACTCCTATTTATTAAATATTTAAGCAACTGCAAATAATAAATAAAACGCAATACCCACCGATATCATTGGAACTGCATCTACCAAGCCTAATACGATGAACATTTGTGTTCTAAGCATTGGTATTAACTCAGGCTGCCTTGCAATACCTTCCATATATTTACCTCCTAAGTTTCCAATGCCTATTGCTGCACCTAATGCTCCTAACCCCATCATTAAAGCTCCTGCTATATATATTAATCCTGATGTTTCCATAATTACCCTCTACTATTAATTGTCATTAAAAATACTTAATGTTCTCCAGTATCATGTGCCATATTCATGTATACGACCATTAAAACCATAAATATAAAAGCTTGAAGAACAATTACTAAAATATGAAATATTGCCCAAGGAACAGAAAGCGTCCACTGAGCATATAATGGTAACAGTGCAATCAAAATAAATATCATTTCACCTGCGTATAGATTACCAAATAACCTCAATCCGTGAGAAATAGGTTTTGCTAATAAAGCTACTCCCTCTAAAAATAAATTTATTGGAATTAGAATTAATTTAATAAAAATATTTTTAGAAGAAAATGGATGCAGGGTTAATTCTCCAACAAAACCTCCAAACCCTTTATTTTTGATACTGTAAAATAAAGCAAGAAAGAAAACTGACAACGACATTCCCATAGTCACATTTGGATCTGTTGTTGGCACAATTTTAAAATAAACATGATGAGGATCCATGCCAAAAAAATTAGATCCAATAAATGTTGCTAATTGAGGCACCCAATCAACGGGCACTAGATCCATTAAGTTCATTAATAAAACCCAAACAAACGCCGTAAGAGCCATTGGAGCAATCAATTTGTTTGTATGTGAAAAAGTATCTTTTACGTTTATATCAATGAATTCTATTACCATTTCAATTGCATTTTGCAAACCTGCTGGAACTCCTGTACTAACTTTTTTTGCAACAAAACTAAATAAAAAAATAAAGATAAATCCAAGTCCTATAGACCAACCCATTGAATCCAAATGAATAGCATAGAAACCCATTTCTTGAGCATCTTGAGCAGTTTCTGCTAATTTCCATACACCATCTGTCGGGTCTTTGCCAAATGTTAAATTGGTCAAATGATGCTTAATATACTCTGAACTAGTTTGTGCGCCAGCCGCCATAATTATTCACTATTTCTAAAATTTTAGTTTTATAAAAAATATTGCCACTAAATTTGCAAAGATAAATGCCGCAAAGAATAATATTGGATTTACGACCTCTAAATTTAGGAATATTAAAGCAAACATTGTCGCTGAAATAAACCATTTTCCAAATTCTGCAATATAAAATCGCCGAGCCTCTTCTTTAATCGTCTTGGCCCTATAAAAGAGCATCATATATGCAGAATATGCGTTTGAAAAAAAGCTAACACTTGCCCCATATATAAAAGAAGACGCCATATAAATATCTGAGAAAAACCATATAATTGAGGCTATTATCGTAAATATTAAAAGTTCAATTAATAGCTTTCTAAGAAACATAATCTCTTCGGGTATGAAGTATATTAAGAGTCATGAAATTTATCAATATATTTAATATTGATATCTGCAAATTTAAATTACATATAATCATTTTTTATAATTTTAAAGAAAATTTTGCAAAAACTATTTTTTATATCCTAATTTACTCAAAAGTCCCTCTAAGACTTCTAAATTGCTATATTTAAATATAATTTTGCCATTTTTTTTTAATGAAGAATAATCGATTTGAGTATAAACCCCATATTTTTCACTTAATTGTTTTTCAATGCTCAATAATTGCGAGTCCTTAGTCTTTATAGAATATTTCCTTGATGCGGGTGTTTTTTTTGAATTTACTAGATTTTCTACTTCCCTTACTGATAATTTTTCCTTAACTATCTTATCAGCAAAATGTTTCTGTGAATTTTTGGCTAAAGGCAATAAAGCCCTTGCATGACCCATATCAATTTTTTGCTCAGACAATAATTTAATTACGTATGCGTCTAAGGATAACAGTCTTATCAAGTTCGATATATGAGATCTTGATTTGCCAGTCTTCTTAGATAAAATTTCTTGAGTAAACTTAAATTTTTTGATTAGTTTTTCTAAGCCCATAGCTTCTTCGATAGGGTTTAAATTTTCCCTTTGAACGTTTTCTAACAAAGCATATATAGCCGCAGATTCATCTCCCACAAGCTTTACAATTGCAGGAATTTTCTTATGCCCTAAAATCTTTACAGCCCTTAATCTTCTTTCGCCAGCTATAAGTTCAAACTCATCTTCTTTTGTTTTTCTAAGCAATATAGGCTGTATGACTCCTTCCTCTCTTATAGACTCCACTAAAGATTCAAGGCTTTCTAAATCAAAATTTATTCTTGGCTGATATGGGCTTATACCAATCTTTGAAACTTCTATTTCTTGAGAGGCTTCATAGGTTTCTACTTTTTTAGCTTTTGATGAGCTAAAAAGAACTTCAACCCCTTTATTTCCTAAACCACTTTTTCTTTTTGCCATTTTATTGTTACCTTGCTTTTGAAATCTTTATTAGCTCACCTGCAAGAGCTAAGTATGACACAGAGCCTTTCGAACCTCTATCATAACTAATTATAGACTTTCCGTGACTTGGAGCCTCTGCCAAACTAACATTTCTAGGAATTATTGTTTTTAATACATCTTTTCCAAAATGATTTTTTAATTCCAAAGACACATCTTGTGCCAAATTATTTCTTGGATCATACATGGTTCTTAAAATACCACCAACCCTTAAATTTTCATTCACAGACATCTTAATTTTATCAATTGTTTCTAGAAGAGCTGTAAGACCCTCAAGCGCAAAATACTCACATTGTGTTGGAATTATCACAGCATCTGAAGTAGCCAAAGAGTTTACTGTTAATATATTTAGTGATGGTGGACAATCAATTATTATAAAGTCATAATTTTCTCTAATCTCTAAAATTACCGTTTTTAAAATTAACTCCCTGTCATTATGTTCTAATAGTTTTACTTCAGCTAGTGTAAGAGATTGGTTTGACGGTATTAAATCGTAACCTTCTTCTACTTTTCGCAAGATATTTTTTATATTTAAATTATAATCTAAAAGCAAGTCTGCTGAAGAATACTCCAGTTCATATTTATTAACGCCGGATCCCGTAGTTGCGTTACCTTGAGGGTCCAAGTCTATTAATAATACTTTTTTATTATTTAAAGATAACGCTGCAGACAAATTAACGCTCGTAGTTGTTTTACCAACTCCACCTTTCTGATTACATATAGAAAAAATCGTAGTCAATCTTTATTCCTATTTTTTGACATTATCACCGCGTGTCTTTCGGCTAAAAGACCTGGCACTATAAGTTTCTCAACTTTATAAATAATATTTTTATTTAACTCTGAGAGCTCCTTGTCAGGATATTTGCCTTTCATAGCTATAATAATACCTTCTTTCTTCAAATGATTTTTAGAATTTTCAAAAATTTTAGATAGCGTGGAGAATGATCTACACACAATTGAATCAAATAAGTCTTTATTATCAAAATTCTCTATTCTCTCATGAATTAAATCAACATTTTTTATATTCAAATTTATTTTAACATAATTCAAAAAAATAATTTTTTTGTTATTAGAATCCAATAAGAAGAAATGTGATTCTGGGGAGAGAATTGCAAGCGGTATACCCGGAAAACCGGCGCCTGAACCCATGTCTAAAATTTTATTTCCTTCTAACAAGTGTTTTATAGATAAACTATCAAGAATGTGCTTTATAAACATATCTTTCATTTTTGTTATAGATGTAAGATTGTAAAGCTTATTTGCTTTTTTTATGTACTCACAAAAATTAATTAATTTATCTGCGGCGCCTACTGTATCACTCGTGAATTTTGATATTGATTTATGAATAAATTCTTTCTCGATGTTATTTTGCATTATTTTGAAAAGCTTTTATTTGTACTTTTAAAATTGATATGGCAGCTGGAGTAACTCCTGGAACTCTTGCTGCTTGTCTCAAGTTTTGCGGTTTTACCATTGCAAGATTTTCTCTTGCCTCAATTGACAAAGCTGTTATTTCAGAATAATTCATCTTATTTGGCAAGACCATTTCTTCGTCTTTTTTATTTTTTATAATTTCTAATTTTTGTTTTTTTATATAACCCTCATATTTAATTCTTATTGAACAATTCTCTCCTATATCGCTTTCAGCTAAACAATAATCTGAAGAATAATTACATAGATCTTTATAAGATGTTTTTGGTCTTTTAAGGAACTCTTTTGCTGTAATTTTTCTATTATTTTCCATTATTTTAAAATCAGCAAGTCGTTCAATCTCTCTATCTATTTGGTCTTGTTTTTTGTTATAAATATTATATCTTTTTTCTTCTACTGAACCTAATTTCCAACCTATTGGGGTTAATCTTTTGTCAGCGTTATCTTCTCTTAAATAAAGCCTGTGTTCAGCCCTGCTTGTAAACATGCGATAAGGTTCTGTAGCGCCTTGAGTTATTAAATCATCAATCATAACCCCGACATAGGAATTTTCCCTGCTTGGGGACCACATTTCTTTTGCTTGGGAACGCAAAGAGGCATTTATTCCAGCAACAATTCCTTGAGAGGCTGCTTCTTCATATCCTGTCGTCCCATTTATTTGTCCGGCCATGAAAAAACCAGAAATTTTTTTATTCTCTAAATTTGAATTTAGCCCTCTTGGATCAAAAAAATCATATTCAATGGCATAACCATAATTCTCTATTACTACATTTTCTAGTCCCTCTATTGTTCTTATAAAATTTTCTTGGTCCTCTTTAGGTAAGCTTGTTGAAATTCCGTTTGGATAAATTAATTTCGAATTTAATCCCTCTGGCTCTAAAAATATTTGATGGGATTCTTTGTCTGCGAACCTTGTAACCTTATCTTCTATTGAAGGGCAATATCTTGGTCCTTTGCCAGTAATTACACCATTAAAAAGTGGCGAACGATTAAGAGATCCTTTAATAATATCGTGAGTCATCCTATTAGTCCGCGCTATATAACATTTAATTTGTTTTGGATGATCTAAATTACTACCAACAAAAGAAAAAATGGGCCTAGGCTCATCTCCTGGTTGCTCTTCAAGATTACTAAAATTAATTGAATCCACATTTAGTCTAGGAGGCGTGCCTGTCTTTAATCTACCCATTTTTAAATCAAGATCACGCATTCTGTCTGCAAGTTTATTTGAAGCCTTCTCTCCAATTCTGCCTGCAGAAAATTTTTGATCGCCTATATGTATGATTCCAGATAAAAACGTGCCTGCTGTTAATACAATATTTTTGGTTTTTATTATAGTTCCATCATTAAGCTCTACGCCTGATACAGAATATTTCTCGGTAATAATATCAACTACCTCATTTTCAAGCACATCTAGATTTTTTTGTTCTTTAATTTGTTTCTGAATAAAGAATTTATAAAGATCTCTATCAGCCTGAGATCTAGTTGCCCATACGGCTGGACCTTTCTTCTTATTTAGAGTTCTAAAATGAATACCAGCTGTATCAGCCGCCCTAGCCATTACGCCACCAAGTGCATCTACCTCTTTTGTCAAATGACCCTTGCCAATTCCTCCAATTGAAGGATTACAACTCATTTGGCCTACAGTATTAAATGACTGGGTTAAAAGCAGGGTTTTGCTTCCACATCTTGCGCTAGCCAAGCTTGCTTCTGTTCCAGCATGCCCTCCGCCAATTACTATTACATCATAATTATTCATATTTAAATTATATTACTTTCCTATACAAAAATTTGAAAATATTCCACTTAAAACTCTATCATTATCTTCATTTTCAATTATTTCTGATAAGTTTTGTTGCGAGGCTTTTAAAGACTCTGCAACGATTTCTAAATTACTCAAATCTACTTCGATATTATTGATGTCGTTATAGGCCCTCTTTAAAAAAGCTAGATGCTTTATCTGCATTACTCCTGGCGAACTATCATTAATATTTTCCTTGAGCATATTAATAATTTTTTCTATCATTTTTTCAATATTAGTATTTTTTTTTATGGATATATATATACTTTTTTCTTTTTTGTCTTTTAAAAAAGAATCTAGTTTTTCGGTAATTAAATCAATCTTATTTCCAACAATTAAAAGACTGGTATTTATTTTTTTTAATTTTTCAATATTCAAAAAATCATCTTTTTGTAAGCCTTTTGTAACATCATATAAATAAATAATTATATTTGATTCAGCAGCCTTATCAAAAGCCTTGTTCGTGCCTTCTTGCTCAATCTGATTATCGGTTTTTCTTATACCAGCTGTATCCTGAATAATTACAGGTATTCCTTTAATATTAAATATTTTAGATACCACGTCTCTTGTTGTTCCGGCCTCTTTATTTACTATGGATACACTTTCCTGCGTGAGAAAATTTATTAATGATGATTTGCCGGTATTTGGTTTTCCCATTATTATTATTTTACTAACTTCAAAAAATAATTGATTTTTTTCTATTTTTTTAATTAAGTTTTTTATTTTATTCTTAATATCAATTAATTGATTTTCAATTTCAAATAGACCTTCTGTTTCTATATCTTCCTCTGAAAAATCTAGCAAAGCCTCAACTTGTATTCTTGCATTTAACAGCTTTTCATCTATCCCAAAGATCTCTTGTGACATCTTGCCTGATAAAGAACTTCTTGCCGCAAGGGCAGCCTCTTTTGTTTTTGCATTTATTAATGCACATATTGACTCAGCCTCTAGCAAACTAATTTTATTATTTAAATATGCTCTCTCACTAAATTCGCCTGGTTTAGCCAACCTAAAATTAGGCAATGTCAAAATTTCTTTTATGAGCATTTGATAAATTACAGGTCCTCCGTGGCAGGTGATTTCGAGCATATCTTCTCCTGTATAAGATTCTGGTGACTTGTAATAAATTGCCACAACGTCATCGAGTGTTTCATTATTTTTTTTGAAATTTATATAATAAGCATATCTTGGCTTTAGGCTTTTCTGAAAAAAAGTCTCTATAACATTTTTTACGCTCTCCCCGGAACATCTAATAATTGAAAGAGCTCCTATGCCAATAGGCGTTGCCAAACTAACAATACTATTTGCGTCTTTCACTATGGTTTATTTAGAGCTGGTTATAATCTTTGTTATTCTCCATTGCTGAGCAATAGATAGCAAATTATTAACAACCCAATATAAAACTAGACCAGAAGGAAAAAATGCAAAAAAAGCGGTAAAAACTATGGGCAATATTTGCATAATTTTTGCTTGCATGGGGTCAGGTGGCGCCGGATTAAGTTTTTGTTGAAAGTACATTGAAGCGCCCATTATAAGAGGAAGAACATAGTAGGGGTCTTTGGCTGAAAGGTCATTAAGCCAAAAAATAAACTCTGCTTGTCTTAACTCGACACTTTCTAATAATACCCAATAGAGGGCTATAAATACTGGTATTTGAATTAAAATTGGCCAACACCCGCCCAATGGGTTAATTTTCTCTTGTTTATACATATCCATCATTGCTTGATTCATTTTTTGTCTATCGCTCCCATACCTTTCACGAATAGACTGAATCTTTGGCGAAAATTGCTTCATTTTTGCCATTGACCTATAACTTGTTTCCGACAATTTATAAAACGCCAGTTTAATTAAAATCGTTAGCAAAATGATTGCCCATCCCCAATTTCCTACAATTAAATGAATTTTATCCAAAAGCCAAAACAATGGTTTTGCAATAAAAGTTAAAACCCCGTAATCAATTGTTAATTCTAAGCCTTCTGAAATTTGTTCTAACTCCTTTTGTAGTTTTGGGCCAACATATAGCGAAGATTCAAATATAGCATTTTCATTTGGCTGAACGATTAAAGCTTCAGATCTAGCGCCTATAATATAGTCTCTTCTGTCGCCCCCAGCATTAACTTCTTTTGTATAAAATAAATTATTTTCTTTTTCAGAAAAATACCAAGAAGAAACAAAATAATGCTCCATCATGGCAACCCAGCCACCCTGGACATTAAGTTTTGGCTTTTTATTAGAAATTTCGTCATAAGAAACCTTGTTGTATGCTCCATCATAGTACGCACCACCCGTAAATGTTGGCGTTACCCAAGATTTTCCTTCGCCGCTACTTTCTCTTCTGATTTGTCTGTACTGTCTTCCCGCCCAAGCCTTGCTAGAGTTATTTATAACTTGACTTGTCACCTCAACATTAAAACCAAAGTTATTGAGCTTAATTTTTTTAATTACGCTTATGTCTTTATCTTTGGCCAACCACTTTAACGTAACGCTGTCACTGGTTTTGCTTAAAATCTCATAAAGATCATGATGATTAGGAGCCAACCCGGTCTTTTCGTTTTTGTTTGAACTTTTGTCATGAAGCAGGCCTGATTGGGCCACGTAATATTCGCCTTCATAATTAAATAAGTTTATATTTTCGCTATTTTTTTCAGACGTCTTATAATAATTTAAGAGCTTTGTTTTTTTAATAGTTCCGCCCAAAGTGCTTATTGTAACCTCAATATCAGGGTTATTTATAGTGAGATTCTCTCCATTATTTTCATTATTTAAAACGAGTTCTTTTTGATCAAAATTATTAGTTTTTGATTTCTCCAATAAAGCCTCCTCGGGAATATCGCCTTCGGCCTGAGAAGATTGTTGTTGTTTTTCTATTTGGTCTTTTGGTTGAAGTTGTGGATTCTGCTCGATGTTCCACTGCTGCCAAATCATAAAAAGTACCAAAGAAAAAGCCACATATAATAGAAATCGGTTATTCATTTTGTTTTTGGAACCTCATCTATACCGCCAGCACACCAAGGGTGACATCTAAATATTCTTTTAGAACCGAGATAAAAACCACGTATACAGCCATGTTTTGATATTGCTTGTATAAAATAAGCTGAACACGAAGGAGTAAATCTACAATTATTTCCCAATAAAAAACTAAGAGCATACTGATAAAATTTAATTATTTTTATTAATAAACGACTCATTTTTTTACCAATTTATTAAAAATATCATTTATAAGATTATAGCAATTTATTTGATTGTAATTTTTTTCATTTTTAAGCAACAAAACGATGTCTAAGCCTATAATTCCGCTTTTTCTAAAAATTTCCCTAGCAACTCTTTTAATTTTATTTCTATCTACAGCTTTTTTAATTTTATTTTTTGCAATGCTTGTTCCTAATCTAGAATATTGGGTGCCGTTATCAAAAAAAATTAACACAAAAACTTCATTTTTTATTTTTTCGCCATTTTTAAAACAATTTTTAAAGTCTTTAGAATTATTTAATCTCATGACTTTTGTTATAAAAACATTCTTTGTTTTATTTTTAAGCAGAAAGGCGCTTTCTTCCTTTTGCTCTTCTTGCACTGATCACCGCTCTTCCGCCACTGGTACTCATTCTAGACCTAAACCCATGAGTTCTTTTTCTTTTAATTTTACTTGGCTGATATGTTCTTTTCATGTTTAATTCCTTTATATTCTGCACGCGACATTACGTCGATACCCGATATTTGTCAATACTTACTTTATCATATATTTTTACATTACTTATCCACAATTTTTACACAGATTTGTTGATTTATTTCTGCTGTGGATAAGTATAATATAATTAAAAACAATAATTCGTTACTTTAGGGGATATTATAAAATGCAACCAGGCTTTTGGAAACAATGCCTTGACGAACTTCAAGGTAATTTTGACGAACAGCAGTTTAATACTTGGGTAAGACCACTTCAAGCAATTACTAAAGACAAAAACATAAAAATTACTGCGCCCAATCAATACGCCTTAGATTGGGCTAATGAAAATCTTACAGAATATTTTATAAAAAGACTAGAAAACTCTGATTACAGCTTTAATTTTGAAGTTGGAGGAATTTCTCAGAAATTAAACGAAAATAATACAAATATTGAAGAAGATAAAAGAAATTCTTTTAATATAAATGCAAGTTTTTCATCAGACTATACGTTTGAAAATTTTGTTACTGGAAAATCTAATGAGTTGGCAAGAGCTACTGCCATTCAAGTGTCTAGCAATCCTGGAAAAACATATAATCCTTTTTTTATATACGGCGGTGTTGGCCTAGGAAAAACACATCTTATGAACGCTATAGGAAACAACATTTTAAAACAAAACAGAAGCGCAAAAATACTTTATCTACATTCTGAAAAATTTGTAGCCGACATGGTTAGGGCCCTTCAACACAATAAGATAGATGCCTTTAAAGCATATTACAGATCTGCGGATGCTCTTCTAATCGATGACATTCAGTTTTTTGCCGGTAAAGAAAGATCTCAGGAGGAGTTCTTTCATACTTTTAACGCTCTTCTTGAAGGGGGGTGCCAAGTTGTTTTAACTTGTGATAGATATCCAAAAGAAGTTAATGGTCTCGACGAGAGACTAAAATCAAGATTTGGTTGGGGGCTTACTCAATATATTGAGCCGCCTGAACTTGAAACAAGGGTTGCAATATTGAAGAAAAAGGCATCTTTAATCGGGGCTAATCTTGATACAGAAGTAGCCTTTTTTATTGCAAAATGCATACAATCAAACGTAAGAGAGCTTGAAGGCGCTCTTAGAAGAGTTATAGCTAACTCACAATTTACAGGAAAGGAAATTTCTTTAGAGTTTGCTAAAGAAGCTTTGCATGATCTTATATCTCTTCAAAACAAGATGGTAACAATTGAAAACATTCAAAAGACAGTTGCAGAATATTATAAAATTAGAATGTCTGATTTACTTTCAGCTAAAAGAAATAGGTCTCTAGCAAGACCGCGCCAGCTTGCAATGTCGTTAGCAAAGGAACTTACCAACCACAGCTTGCCAGAAATTGGGGATGCATTTGGCGGAAGAGACCACACAACCGTGTTGCACGCTTGCAAAAAGATTGTAGATGTTTCGAAAACAGATAATAAAATAAAAGAAGATTTAATTAACTTGAGGAGAGCGTTAAGCACTTAGGGTGGGGTTGTTTAAAAACTGTATATACTTTTATAATAAAACTGTATATTTACTTAATAAAAATTAAACTAACATCAAAAAAAAAGTTATAAACAAGATAATAATTGTCTAAACAATTGTTTTTATTGTTAAATTAGGAAAATTTAACAAAAATTAATATTAATAATAATAATTAATATATATATATGAAAATTATAGTAACTAAAGAAAACTTATTAAAAGCCTTGCAAAAGATCATAGGTGTTGTTGAAAAAAGACAATCTATGCCAATATTGGGTCATATTCTTTTTAAGAAATCTGATAAAGGATATGAGGTCGTAGCATCTGATCTTGAGGTTCAATTATCATCGGTTATTGAGTTAAACGACGTTCAGAACTTTACAGACAACATAACAATTCCAGGGAGAAAGTTGTTTGATATAGGAAAAGGGCTATCAGATGAATCGTTAATTGAAATTGATAAATTAGATGAATCAAAAATACAGATAAAATCAAAAAAAAGTAAATTTATTTTGTCAGCCTTAGATGCAAACACTTTCCCAATAATGGAAGCGTCAGACGAAGAAAGTATTTCTTTTTTTATAAAAGCCAAAGAATTTAAAGAGATAGTTGGAAAAACATCTTTTGCAATGGCGCAACAAGATGTAAGGTATTACTTAAATGGTCTATATTTGTTTACAACAAATAATCAGATTTCTGGGGTGGCAACAGATGGCCACAGACTTGCAAAAGCTGGCGTTAGTTCCGAAGGAAAAGAGACCAAAGAAGTAAGCGCAATAATTCCAAGGAAAGGCGTTATTGAGATTGATAAACAGCTTGAGGACGATGAGAACGAGGTCAACATAATTGTTTCTAAGAACCACATTAAGGTTAGTAACAAAAAGACAATGGCTATATCTAAACTTATCGACGGAAAATTTCCAGATTTTGAAAAAGTAATACCAGTAGATCTCGATAAAAAAGTAATTGTGGATGGAAAATTATTTAAAGAAGCTTTGACTAGGGTATCTATACTTTCTAATGATAGATTTAGAGGCGTAAGACTTAATTTTGAAAACAATGAAATTAAAGTAAGCGCAAATAACCCTGAAAAAGAAGAGGCCTCAGACGATATTAAATCAATCTATGAAGGTGATTCTATTGAAATTGGCTTTAATGTTAACTATTTAATTGATGTTCTAAACGTTATAAGAACAAAAAACGTTCAAATACATTTAAAAGACGCAAATAGCAGCGCATTGATAACTCCAGAAAATGATAATTCATCAAGTTATGTTGTAATGCCGTTGAGGCTATAAAAAATGCAAATCAACAGGCTTTGTTTGAGAAACCTACGAAACATTCGTGAAGCAGATTTAAATATAAATAAAAAAACAAATGTTATTGTTGGTGAAAATGCAGCAGGAAAGACCACCGTGCTTGAGGCAATTGATGTATTGTCCCGAGGAAGAAGCTTTAGAACAAATAAAACAGAAAATTTGGTTACTCACGGAGAAAAAGAGCTTTACATAGGCGCAGCTACTTCGGCAGCTCAAAAAAAACTCGAGATAAAAAAAAGCAAGAATAAAACACAAATACTTGTTGATAGCAAAGAAGAAAAAAAACAATCAAAAATTGCTGAAAGATTAGCGGTGCAAACAATTCATCCTGGTAGTCACGCAATCATTGAAGGGGCCCCGTCAGAGAGAAGGGCTTTTATTGATTGGGGGCTGTTTCACGTGGAACATAGTTTTAAAAAAGAATGGTCTGAATATCAAAAAATTTTAAAACAAAGAAATGAAGCTTTGAAAGCGAGAGACCCAAATGAGAAAATATGGATGGAAAAACTTGCCCCTTTGGGAGAATCTATATCCTTTCTAAGACAGAAGTATGTTAGTAGTTTAAAAGAAAGTATTGTTGTTACTCAAAACCAAATATTACCTGATATAGACCTTAGTTTCTCGTATGAAAATGGATGGGACAAAAACAGGTCTTTACTTGAAGCATTAAAAGAAAGAAAAGAAATTGACCAAGATAAAGGCTATACTAGCTGCGGCCCACAGAACGCAGATTTAAAAATTTTGTTTAACAATAAAGAGGCGCAAAAAATTTGCTCACGCGGACAACAAAAACTTATAGCTAATATTATGCTATTATCTCAAGCGAAAGACTTTTTTGAAAAGAAAAGCTTTCCTAGTATAATTCTCGTTGACGATCTTTCTGCTGAACTTACATTAGAAATGCAAGAGAAATTACTAGAAAAATTATTTGAGACTAAATCTCAGGTTTTTTTAACCGCCCTAAATGACTCCGTGTTAGCAGAAATATTATGTGAAATGGATTCGGGCGTGTTTCACGTGGAACATGGGGAAATAACACAATGACAAAATATGACTCTTCGAACATTAAGGTATTAAAAGGTCTAGAAGCAGTAAGAAAGAGGCCGGGAATGTATATCGGTGACACGGACGATGGAACGGGTTTGCACCACATGGTTTTTGAAGTTGTGGATAATTCTATTGATGAAGCTTTAGCGGGGCATTGCACTGAAATTACCGTTGAAATAAATGCTGATAATTCAGTAACTGTTATTGATAATGGAAGGGGCATACCAGTTGATATGCACTCTGAAGAAAAAAAACCAGCCGCAGAGGTTATTATGACAGTGCTTCATGCTGGCGGAAAATTTGATGATAATTCTTATAAGGTTTCTGGGGGCCTGCATGGCGTTGGGGTATCTGTAGTAAATGCACTTTCTGAAAAGCTTGATTTAGAAATATCTAGGGATGGAAGTGTGTATTACCAAACTTACTCTATGGGAGAACCAAAAACAAAGCTGACAAAGGGTGATAAAACGAAAAAAACTGGAACAAAGATCACCTTTGTTCCTAGTAAAAAAATATTTTCTGACACAGAGTTTCATTATAAAGTTCTTGCAAAAAGATTAAGGGAGTTATCTTTTTTAAATTCTGGGATAAAAATTATTTTGTTGGATCACAGAGAGAACCTTTTCGAGGAGTTTTACTATGAGGGCGGAATTAGGGCTTTTGTTGAAAAACTTAATGAAAAAAAGGAAAGAATCAATGATAACATAATATATTTCTCTTCTAATAAGGATGATATTGGTGTTGAGGTTGCTGTTCAGTGGACCGGCTCATACAATGAAAATATAAATTGTTATACCAACAACATTCCGCAATCAGATGGAGGAACTCATTCAGCTGGTTTTAGGGCGGCCTTGACAAGAGCATTAAACTATTATGTTGAGCAAGACCCGTCGGCGAAAAAAAACAAAATTTTGATTAGCGGAGAAGATGCTAGAGAAGGAATTACAGCTATAATTTCAGTAAAAATGCCTGACCCTAAGTTTTCTTCGCAAACCAAGTCTAAATTAGTTTCGTCAGAAGTTAAAGGAATTGTTGAATCGATTGCTTCTGAAAGCATAAAGCGTTTTCTTGAGGAAAATCCTAAAGATGCAAAACAAATTTTAGCAAAGGTAAGCGAGGCAGCTAGAGCAAGAGAAGCGGCTAGAAAAGCCAGAGAAATGACTAGAAGAAAAAAAGCTATGGATGTAGCTGGGCTTCCTGGAAAACTTGCTGATTGTCAGGAAAAGGATCCTGCCCTTTCCGAAATATTTTTGGTTGAAGGAGATTCGGCTGGCGGTTCTGCAAAACAAGGTCGTGACAGAAGAACACAAGCCATTCTTCCTTTAAAAGGAAAAATTCTTAATGTGCAAAAACAAAGAGATCAAAAGGTTTTGGCTAACGAAGAGATTGCAACATTAGCTACGGCACTAGGTTGCGGGATTGCAGACAATATGACTGATGAAGACTATGCGTCTTTGAGATACCATAAGGTAATTATTATGACTGACGCTGATGTAGATGGAGCTCACATTAGAACACTTCTTTTGACGTTTTTTTATGGAAAAATGAAAAAACTAGTTGAAAAAGGAAATCTTTTTATAGCACAACCGCCACTATATAAAATAAAAAAAGGAAAATTAGAAAAATATATAAAAGATGATTTAGAGCTTATAGAATATGTCTCAAAAGATTGCTTAGATGGCATTGAAATATTTTCAACATCAAAATCAAAAAAACCTATTGAAATCAATAATTTAACTAGTTTAATATCTAGTGGCCAAAAAGCCGAAATAGCAAAAAATAATTTAGAACTTAATTATGGAAAATTTTTTATGAGCTTGCTTAATGCGAGTACATTACCCTCTTTTGGCTGTGACAATACAGCTGTAGAGAATTGGTGTAAAGCTGTAGCCTCAAAAGAAATTCTTGAGAAGGCCGGAATTGATTCGATCGATATTAAAAAACCATCTATTTTTACAATTACTTATGAGGAGTCAGGGCTTCAAAGAACCTCAGATATTAACTTTGGCATATTCTCGTCAAAAGATTATAGGCATTATTTTGATTTTAAACAAATAGAAAAAAATATTTTTAAAGAAGATGCATACCTTGTAAAGCAAGATAAAAAAGTTAAGATAACTAATTTCTTAGATACGTATAAATGGATAATTGAACAAGCAAAAAAAGGATTTACCATTCAAAGGTATAAGGGTCTTGGCGAAATGAACCCTGATCAATTATGGGAAACCACTATGAACCCAAAAACAAGAACTTTAGTAAAAATTACAATTGAAGACGATGAGGCAGCGCGCGCTTGTTTTGATGATTTAATGGGCGACAATGTTGCCCCTAGAAAAATTTTTATAGAAGAACGCGCACATTTTGCGACAAATATT
Organism: Thiothrix sp.; assembly: GCA_038154165.1. Lineage (GTDB taxonomy): Bacteria > Pseudomonadota > Gammaproteobacteria > Poriferisulfidales. The sequence goes on along the minus strand of JAYOZO010000001.1, from coordinate 30,721 downwards.
GATATATAAATTAAAGGATGGGTTTAAAATATGGCGATTGTAAAAAATAGTCTCTTACATTGTTCTTCTTTGCCCCCTTTTGCCAATTTAAAAACTAATGACATGTTTTCGGCAATAAAATACCTTATAAATGAAAATACAATCTTGCTAAAAAAAGTAGAAAAACAAAAAAAACTTACCTGGAAAAATTTTATTTATAAATTAGAAGAGTCAGATGATAAAATTTCAAAAGCCTGGGCTCCTATTAGACATTTAAATTCTGTAATGAATGATAAAAATATTAGAAAACAATATGATAAAAGTTTGCGTCTTTTAACGGAACATTATGGAAAAATTGGCCAAAATGGAAAATTATTTAAACAGTATGAGAGGTTTTACAAAGAAAATAATAAAACTCTAAATATCCAACAGCGCAAGTTGATTCTCGATACGTTACGTAGTTTTCGTCTTTCCGGCGTTGGTTTAGATGCTAAAGATAGAAATTTATTTAGAAAATGCAAAGAGAGAATTTCTGAGTTAGAGTCAAAATTTGAACAAAATATTTTAGACTCCACAAACTCTTGGTTTTTAAATTTTAACACCCAGAAGCCTTTGACTGGATTGCCATTAAATTCTCTTGAAATTGCTGCAGAGGTTGCATCTTTTAGAGGCGAAAAAGGATATACGCTAACACTTGATCAACCTTGTTATACAGCAGTAATGACTTATGCAAAAAACTCAAATTTAAGAAAAAAAATGTATATGGCATATATAAGCAGAGCCTCGAAAAATTTTCCAATTCAAGGAGATTGGGATAATACAAAAATCATAGAAGAAATATTATCTCTTAGGCTAAAAGTTGCAAATATTTTAGGTTTTAAAAATTATGCAGAGTTATCGCTTGAAACAAAAATGGCTAATTCAACTGATGAGGTTATTAAATTCCTTGATGGCCTAAAAAAAAGAGCGATTTGCAAGGCAAAAATTGAAATAAAAGTACTTAAAAAATATGCAAAAAAAAATTTAAACTTAGTAAATCTAAACCCTTGGGATCTTGCTTATGTTTCGGAGAAATATAAAAAAGAAAACTTTGGGGTGTCGCAAGAAGAATTAAAAAAATACTTTACGGTTGAAAATGTAATATCTGGATTGTTTCAACTAGTTCAATCTTTATATGGAATAAAAGTAGTATTATGCAAAACCAAAGATGTATGGCATCCAGATGTAAGGTTGTATGAAATATATGATAAAAAAAATCAATTAAGAGGAAAGTTTTATTTTGATTTATATGCAAGACAAAATAAACGTGGTGGGGCCTGGATGGATGAATGTATTCAAAGAAGAAAAAAAAATAACGGTTTAATTCAGCACCCGGTTGCCTTTATTACTTGTAATTCAAGTCCTCCAACAAAAACTAGTCCAGCATATTTTTCTCATTATGATGTTGAAACTTTATTTCATGAGTTTGGACATGGTTTGCAACACATGCTTACAAAGATTGATTATGCAGCAATATCTGGAATTTCTGGAGTTGAGTGGGACGCTGTTGAGCTGCCTAGTCAATTTATGGAAAATTGGTGTTGGGAAAAAAAAGTTTTAGATACATTTGCATATCATCATGAAACAAAGCAAAAACTTTCAAGTGGTTTATTTAAAAAATTATTAGCCACTAAAAACTACAATTCAGGCATGTCATTGATTCGACAAATTGAGTTTTCTTTATTTGATTTTCTGTTGCATATGAATGCTAGCAAGAATAAGAAAAAATTAGCCGATAAGGTTTTAAATGATGTTAGACAAGAAACTTCATTGATGCCAATAAACAAAAATAATAAGTTCCAGAATAGTTTTTCACATATATTCGCGGGCGGATATGCTGCTGGTTATTATAGTTATAAATGGGCTGAGGTATTATCTGCTGATGCATTTATGGCGTTTAAAGAGAAAGGTTCAGTTGGTAAAAAAGTTGGAGCAAAATTTATGAAAAGCATTTTAGAAACAGGTGGCTCAAAATCTGCAAAGGAATTATATATTGCCTTTCGTGGAAGAGAGGCAAAAATAGAGCCCCTTCTAAAAAGTTTAGGTTTAAAATGAAAATTGCATCTTGGAATGTTAATTCTCTAAGGGTTAGACTCCCTCAGGTTTTAGATTGGGTTAAAAATAGCGATATTGATATTTTGGCAATTCAAGAAACAAAAGTTGAAGATGCTTTATTCCCAATAGAGGAGATTCAAAATGCAGGCTACTTTTGTGATTACCTTGGACAAAAAACATATAATGGGGTAACAACAATAAGCAAGCTGCCAATAAAAAGCTCAATAAAATTAATAAATGGTAAAGAACAAGAACAGAAAAGATTTTTACTAACAAGATATAATAATAATCTTACTGTGGTGAATTTATATGTTGTGAATGGGCAGGAAGTTGGTTCTAGTAAATACGAATACAAGCTCTCATGGCTGAAAGATGTAAAAAAACATATAAAAAAAGATTTAATTAAAACGGAGTATTATGTAATTTTGGGGGATTTTAATATTGCTCCAAGCGATATTGATGTGTTCGACCCCGAGATTTGGAATGATAAAATTCTTTGTTCAAAAAAAGAGAGAAATGCTTTAGGAGAAATTTTAAATTTAGGATTTTCAGATAGTTTTAGACTTTTTAAGCAAGACAAAGATCTCTTTAGCTGGTGGGATTATAGGACTGGAGCATTTAGGCGTAATAAAGGATTAAGAATAGACTTGATTTTAACAAACGCAGCATTATCTAAAAAATGCTTAAAAAGTTATATTGATATTGGCCCAAGAAAAAACGAGAGGCCATCAGATCATGCTCCTGTAATCTCTGTTTTTGATGTTTGAAATTAAATATCTTATAAAAATTAAATATCTTATAAATTAGACATCTTATAAATAAGTGATAATATAAAAATATGAAAGAAAATATAATCTACTTAATTTATTATTTATGAGAAAAATATTAGTTTTAAATTCGAAAGGTGGCTCTGGCAAGACTACAATAGCAACAAATTTAGCTAGCTTTTATGCGTCTATTGGCAAATCTGTTGCTCTTGTCGATTTAGATGTGCAAGAAAGCTCAATAAGTTGGCTTAAAGCTCGTTCTTCAGCAAAACCACCTATAATTGGAGTTAAGGGGTTCGGCGGGGAAATTAGAAGAGGCGTAGATTATAAGATAATTGACGCTCCTGCCGGGTTAAACGGTGCTGCATTAACAAAAGTTTTGAATTTGGCTGAAAGCGTAATAATACCAGTGCTTCCATCTCCTATTGATATTAGAGCTGCATCAGATTTTATTAAAAATATTAAAAAGCATTCAAGAGTTTTAAACAAAAAGTCAAAACTTGCATTGGTTGCGAACAGGGGTAGAGATTACACTAAAGTTTATTGGGAGCTTGATGATTTTTTAGCCAGCCAAAAAATACCATTTTTGACAATGATTAGGGACAGTCAAAATTATATACGCGCCGCTGAAAAAGGTCTCGGAATTTACGAGATGGGTCCATCATTAACTGAGCTAGATAGAGATTATTTTGAGCCAATAATAGATTGGTTAAACAGTAAAAAAAGCAGATAAGAGCTATTCTGCGCTATTTTGAACAGCTACGTTCATCGCATTTAACAACAAATTTTTCTGATTTTTTTACACAAATGACCTCGTAAAGAAGAGCGTTATTATTTTTGGTTTCGATTATTTTTGCGCTTGTGCCTCTGATGCACCCATTTTTTGTTAAATAATCTTTTAAATTAGTTTTGCCAACTTCTGTGCCTTTTTTTGATGTTTCTTGATATTCTTTAGTGCCTTCCTTAAGCCAATCTTTTATGCTTGATGAATTAGAAGAACATCCTAGAAAACTTAATGTAATAAAAAATAATAAAATTAAATTTGAAGCTCTCATTGTAGAACCTCGCAACCATTTGGTCCACAATCATAAATCATTCTTTTAACTTTGATGATACAATTTACTTCGTAAAGCTCCTTATTTTTTGTTTTTTTAACAAGATTAATTTCGCTTAATTTGTGGCATGAGTGTTCGTCTATTAGACTTTCAGCAACTTTGTCTATGTACTTTTTCTTATTGGTTTTAGTAATTTCAATTTTATCATTTAATAAATTTTTTTCTAAAATCGAGTTTTGAGGATTTTCGTTCAAGTCGGATATATCGATATCAATTTCTGATTCTGAGCTTTCAGCTACTGGAGCAATAGATGAGTCTTCGTTTTTTGTGTAGTTAATTTCACCCTTTTTTAAGGCTATTAAATGACTCTTTAAAAAATTATTAAAAGCATAAAATTCTCGGTCTATGTAATTATTACAATTCTCTGAACATACTGCCTCTATTCGTATTATATTTTTTTTTCCACTAGGAATTTTAGTAACCTCAAAACTAATTTTATCTGCATTATTTTTATTTAGAGGAGGGGTTGTTTTTAGGAAATTATTAGTATTTGTTGTAAGGTCGCCTCTATAATCTGATTTTTTTGTTAGCCATTCTTTGGCAACATTCCAGAGAAAATTACATTCAGTCGTGGTTATGCATTTTGCAAAATCTTTTGCTCCATCTTCTATTTCAAACTCTACAAGCCCATCATCATAACCGTTAAAATTTTCATCTAAAACGTTGTTATTTGCAGAATTATCAAAATCAAATTTAGGCAAGCTGGGTAGTGACGAGCAACTACTCATTGCAATGCTAAAAATTAAAAGAAATATCTTATATGGTAATCTCATTTCTTACATTTTAAAGGTTAAAAAAATAAAAAAGTTATAATACAGGTTTCGATTATAAAATAAAGAAAAGTTAATCAATCTAATAATAAATGTAAAAAAATTTAACTAATTGCTTTAATTAACTAATTGTTTTAATTATACATTTTATACAATATTTCTATAAATACATTTAGAAATCACTAATAGGCTAAATTAGAGTTTGCTTATATATTATTGATTTCATTATAGAAGTCTTTTCAAAAAAGCTTATTTTTATTGACTTGTGGGTCAAGAAAGGTCAAAATTACTGAATCCTGCAGTAATGTAGGAAATGCTATGGACAAGGAAAGTCTATATTTATATATGTTTTATTGAGTATAAATAATAATAATAAAATATTGATAGCATTTAAGTGGGAGGAAAATTTTTAGTAAAATAATTTTTTTTCTCTTAAAAATAATTAAGACAATTATTAGGAGTCCTAATGAAAATAAAAATCTTAGCAAGTATGCTAGCCGGAGCATTGGCCATGCTTCCAGTTACTGCTAACGCAGGCTGGGGTGGTGGTGGAGTTGGACCTTACGGGGATCCAATAACTATCTACGGTTGGCAAAACCATACATTTGAGGTTATGGATCAAGAAACTCAAGCAGGAGTTAGTACTGATTCTACACAAATCAATGGTAATGCTGGTAACATCGGTTTCTTGGGTTTTGTAGACACAGGTATCGAAGGTTTAAAAGTTACATGGCGTTGCGAGCAGTTCACATATTTAAATGATTATGGTGGACATACTGGTTGGTGTAACCGTAACTCTAAAGTTGGTATCTCAGGATCATTTGGTGAAATTATGTTCGCTAACTGGTTACTACCTTATAACGAAATGGTTGCTGGATGGGTTGATCCTTGGTATGACGCAGGTTCTGCATCTCATACAAACATTATGGGTCAAATCGGTACAGGTACAGCTATATTCTATAACCTAGGTGGTTTCGGTCCAAACTTTACATCATACAGCGCTTACAGTGGTGCTTATGATCAAGGTTTTAATAGACGTCAAGAAGAGATCCTTCAATACATGGGGTCAGCAGGTAAGTTTTCTTACAGATTTGCAATGACAGCTGATTTCCAACAAGATGCTACTAGTAAAGGTAGAAATTCAAAAACAGTAGATCCTCAAATTATCTCTATGGGTATAGCTTATACTGATGGACCTTTCTGGGGTGCTGTTACTTATCAAAAACATGATGAGTGGGCAACAGCTACAATCAACAGCGCTACTTTTGCTGATGATGAAGCAGAATCTTGGCGTATTGCTGGACGTTACATTGCTGACTTAGGTGCTGGTGGAAGCTTGACACTTTCTGCAATGTGGGAAAATGTTGAATATGAGCTTGATAACGTAACAACACCTGGTGCTGCGCTTCAAGCTTTCGGGTTTGATTCAACAATATTCGCTGGCGGTACTGCAAACCAAAACGTGAAATTTGACCGTGACGCGTGGCTTATCTCTGGTAAGTATGCTCCTGGTGGAAACTTTGATTTCCGTTTCATGTATGCTGAAGCTGACGACTTAGATGTAAGTGGAGACGCAGGAATGAGTACAAATAATAAGTCTCAGACTGGTGCTGATACTACATTATTTGGTGTTTTCTATGCATTAGGTGATTCAACAGAACTAAATATTTCATACATTGAAGTTGATAACGACAGATATGGTGAGTATGGAACTGGTATTAGTTCTAAATTTGCCGGTGTTGGTGGTGAAGTTGAAATCATTCAGTTCGGTATATTAACAATGTTCTAATATTTATTAGAATTTTGTATTATAAGAACAGGCGCTGTAATGGCGCCTGTTTTTTTTGAGCTAGCTAAAGTTATATATAATGTTAAGATATATCGGTATTTTATTTCCATGAGAATTAATTAATGAATATAAAAAAATTTTATAATTCAGTGTTTTATAATTCAGTAATAGTATTGTTAGTACTTCTAATACCTTTGAATGTTCATTCTAGTTGTAGTAAGGATGATATAAATTATTATTTAGAAAAAGGTTTTACTACTGACCAGGTAACAGCACTATGCAGTGATGAAATGAAAAGCTCCAAAAAGAAAGAAATTTATAGAGCTTTTTCGGATGAATATGCTGACGAACAAGATGAGGAATACCTTCGAAAAATGCGAATAGAAAGACAGGTATTTTTTAAATCATCACTAGAGGCAACAAATGTACAAATTAAAGGTGACAAGCTATCATTTAATACTTACGAATGCGCTAAAGAAGGTATGGCAAAGCCAGGATCAGATGCAAATAAGAAAGGATGTGCAATAGTATTATCAATAGTAAATTTGTCAAATGTAAATGTGTCAGAAAAAGAATTTAAAGAAAAAGTTATTTTTGGGAATAGAAGCATTCTAGTTTCTGGCGATGTCACTAATAAAATTATTGGAGGCATGGAAGGATTGTCAGATTATGATTCAAAAGTATTAAATAAAAAAGTTATGGCTAGATTGATTAAAACAAAAGGCAGTATTTTAGTTCCAATAAAAAAAGGACTTAATTTTGATTATGCTTTAGAAACATTTAAAGAAATTGTTGCTTTTCACAAAGGGCTCTTAGACGAAAAGAAATTAGGAAAAAATTTAGGCGGGCAATTAGAAGTAGATGATTTTGATTTGTCAAAAGAAAATGAATATATAATTGAAGAGAAAAAAACAGAATTAAATTTTTCAAATAAAAAAGATGATAGTATAGATGGAGCTATAGTTTTTGATGATATGCCAGATGAAAGCAATATGACAAAAAACAGTGATGAAATACCGGGGAGTGTTTTTGATTAATTTCTTATAATTAAAGATTCGCCAGTCATAGCTTTGGGTTTTTTTATGCCCATTAGGGTTAATATAGTAGGAGCTATATTTGCTAAACCTCCATTTTCTTTGCAAATTTTCCATTCTCTTTGATTATCTATAATGATACATGGAACTGGGTTGCTTGAATGCTTTGTGTTTGGCTCTCCCGAGATAGGGTTATTAATTTCATCTACATTTCCATGGTCTGCAGTTATCAATGTTGATACATTTTCTCCAATAGCTTCACATACGACTTCTCCAATAACAGAATCAAGTTCTTCCATTGCGCGAATTATTGCTTTTTTTATAGCTGTATGTCCGACCATATCTCCATTTGCAAAATTAACTACGATTAGCTTATACTCAGTATTTTTTATTGCTCTAATAACTTCTTCTCCGACTTCGCGGCAGCTCATTTCTGGCTTTAGGTCATACGTTGCAACGTTTGGCGACGGAATAAGAACTCTTTTTTCGCCTAGATAAGGCTCCTCTCTACCTCCATTAATAAAATAAGTTATATGAGGGTATTTTTCAGTTTCTGCACAGTGGAATTGCTTAAGCCCAAGTTCGCTAATTATACTTCCAAGAGTTACATCTGGGGTTTTTGTTCTAAATGCAACAGGACAAGAAAAATAAGGATCATATTCTGTCATAGTAGTAATAGAATAGGCTGTATTATTATTAGTTCTTTTAAAATTATTAAATCTTTCTACATTTAAAGCTCTCGCAATTTGTCTTGTGCGATCATTTCTAAAATTAAAAAATAAAAGTGAGTCGTGTTTTTTTAAAGTGGTAGCAACAAATAAAAAAATTTTGACAAAAAAATAAAAATATTAAATTTTTATTTTTGTTTTATAAATTT
>JAYOZO010000001.1:16301-22286 GCA_038154165.1 Thiothrix sp. | reverse complement strand
CTTAAAGGCTTAGCACATTTTAAAATAGTTGGCACTATAAATTCATCTGTTACACTTTTACTGTATGATTTCTCAATTGCATCTATGCAGTTTTCAGCCTTTTCTCCATTATTATTTACGATAGCATCCCAAGCCAATTCAGTTCTTGACCAATTTTGATTTCTGTCCATTGCATAATATCTGCCAGAAATTGTATATATTTCTGCATTATATTCTTCAATGTATTTATTAAAATCTTTAAAAATTTTAATTGCAGATTTTGGGTCATCATCTCTTCCATCAGTGAACAAATGTAATTTTGGAGAAACCCCATAAGATTTGCACATTTTCAAGATCGCTATTAAATGATTTATATGGGAATGCACTCCTCCTGAAGAGGCAAGCCCAAGAAGATGTAAGTCATTAGCATTAGCATTATTTTTTACTGATAAAATTGCCTTTAATATAGCTTCATTTTTATAAAAACTTGAATTCTCAATAGCTTCATTGATAATTACTAAGTCTTGTTTAAAGATTCTTCCTGAGCCAATTATCATGTGTCCCACTTCGGAATTCCCCATTTGTCCTTTAGGAAGACCAACGCTTTCGCCAGAGGCGTCAATAGTGGTAGAAGGATAATTATTTAAAAGTAAATCGATATTTGGAGTGTTTGCTAAGAACAAACCGCTATTTTTATTATCTGGCCCAATGCCCACACCGTCTAGTATTATTAAAAGGGCTCTATTGGTGTTTTTTATATTCATTATATTAATCCATTTAAACAAATTTATTGAATTTTACAATATTAACCAGCTTTTGACCCCTGTTTATTATGTGTAATTATGTGTGCTAAAAAAAGACCAACTTCAAATAAAAGCCAAATTGGTATAGCAAGAAGAATTTGAGATACAACATCTGGCGGGGTTAAGACCATGCCGATTATAAATGCAATCACAATAATATAAGGCCTTTTTTTTGAAAGTGATTTTGCATCGGAAATGCCAAATAAAACAATCATCAAAGTAATAACAGGAACCTCAAAAGCTAATCCAAAAGCAAAAAAAATTTTAATTGTAAAGCTAAGAAAATTATTTATATCCGTAGCGATTTTTACACCATCCGGAGTAATGCTAGTAAAAAAATCAAACAATAATGGAAAAACTATATAGTAAGCAAATAAAATGCCTAAATAAAAAAGTAAAGTGCTTGAGATTAAAATTGGAGCTAAAAATTTTTTTTCTTTTTTATACAGACCTGGTGCAATAAAAGCCCAAAAATTATATATAGAAATCGGAAAGGTTATTGCAATTGCTAGCAAGAATACAAGCTTGAATGGAGCCAAAAATGGCGAAGCAACATCAACGGCAATCATGTTTGAACCTTCTGGCAAAACAGCTAAAAGAGGTAATGATAAAAATTCATATAATGTATTTGCAAAAGGTAGCAATAAAATTGTGCAAATGACTATATAAGTAATAATTATTAATAATCTATTTCTGAGCTCAAGAAGATGATCGGTTAATGATAATTTTTTATTTTTCATTTGAATCTATAGAGTTTTCAAATTCAGCAAGTTCTTCTTTTTGTTTTTCTATTATTTTTTTTAAATCATTCATTTTTGACTCATTTTCAATATTTGTTTTCACATTATTAGCAAAATCTTTTATCTTTTTTAATATTAGTCCGAGTTGTGATGCAAATAATGGAAGTCTTTCTGGACCTAATACTATAAGACTTATTAAGAGCACCAGCGCAATTTCCCAGAAACCAAAGTCAAACATTATTGTGCCTTCTTAATCTTTATTTGATTTATCATTATTAATTGACTTTTTAAAGTTTTTTATAGCACCACCAAGATCACTGCCGATATTTCTAAGTTTCTTTGTGCCAAATAACAAAAGAACAATTACAAAAATTAATAATAACGACCATATACTTATACCAGCCATCTTAAACTCCTAAAATTTTTAGTTATTTCTATTTTCTCTTTCTACGTGGCCTGATGTCCCAAACCTTTTTTCTAGCTCTAATAATATATCATTTGAGGATATATTTTTCATTGATAATGAAACAAGGCTATGAAACCAAAGATCAGCTGTTTCAGAAATTATCCTTTCTTTTGTTTCATTTTTGATAGCATTTACTAATTCTTTAGATTCCTCATTAATTTTATCGCAAGAAAAAGTAATTCCTTTATCGTATAAAGAGGAAACATATGACTCTTCAGGGCTTTTATTTTTTCTATCTTCAAGGATTAAGTCCAGTTTATGTAATATATCACTCATTTGTAACTCTCATATTTATACCTTTATTTATTAAGTATTTCTTTGCTTCTTGTATTGTGTAATTACCAAAATGAAAAATGCTAGCTGCTAAAACGGCATCTGCTTTACCTATAGCTATTCCGTTATATAAGTCATCTAAATTTCCAACACCACCGCTAGCGATAATTGGAATATTTACATTTTCATTAATACTCTTCATTAATTCTAGGTCAAAACCTTCTTTTGTTCCATCTTTATCCATGCTTGTAACTAATAGTTCTCCTGCGCCTCTTTTTTCCATTTCAATAGCCCAAGCAATAGCATCGATGCCAGTTGGGTTTCTCCCGCCATGAGTATAAATTTCCCAACTAGGGTTAGTTGAGTCACTAGCTCTTCTTTTGGCATCAATTGCAACAACAATGCATTGGTTTCCTATAGATTCGCTAGCGTCAGATATAAGATCTGGATTATGAATTGCAGAAGTATTTATAGTGATTTTATCAGCACCAGAATTCAATAATGATCTAATATCGTCTAGTGATTTTATTCCTCCTCCTACGGTAAGAGGAATAAATACTTGTGAAGCAACTTTTTCAATAACATTTAAGATTGTTTTTCGATTATTAGAACTTGCAGTTATATCAAGGAAAGTGATCTCATCTGCTCCTTGATCATTATATTTTTTTGCAGCCTCAACAGGATCACCTGCATCTTTTATATTTACAAACTTAACGCCCTTGACAACTCTTCCATTGTCAACATCTAAGCAAGGAATTATTCTTTTAGTTACTGTCATTTTCAATATTTATTATTTTTTTTGCATCACTTAAACCAAATTTTTTTTCATATAGTGCTCTACCAATAATAACTCCTGAAATACCAAATTTTGCAACTGAATTAATTTTTTTTATATCCTCAATGCAACTTACTCCTCCGGATGCTATTACGGGAATATTAATGTTTTTTGCAAGCATAGATGTTGCTTCAATATTTGGACCTTTCATCATCCCATCTTTTTCAATATCAGTATAAATAATTTCTGTTACACCAAAATTTTCAAATTTTTTTGATAGCTCAAGCGCATTTAATTTTGATATCGAAAGCCAGCCGTCAGTTGCAACTTCTCCATTTTTTGCATCGACCCCTACTGAAATTTGACCAGGGAATTTTTTACATAACTCTTCTATAAATTCAGGGTCTTCTACAGCTTTAGTGCCAATGATTATATAGCTTGCGCCAGCTTTTATATATTTTTCTGCTGTCTCAAGATCCCTTATTCCCCCGCCAATTTGTATTGGAATATTTTTAAATTTATGACATATATTTGAAATAATATCGATATTTATTGGATTTCCTAGTCTAGCACCATCTAAATCAACCAAGTGTAGTCTTTCGGCGCCATCATTTATCCATTTTTCTGCCATTTGTAGCGGATCTTTGTTAAATATGGTTTCCTTGGAAAAATCGCCTTGCTTTAATCTTACGCATTTACCATTTTGAATATCTATTGCAGGAATTATTACCATTATTTTATACCTATAAAATTTCTTAAAAATTGTAATCCTGTGTCTGCGCTTTTTTCAGGATGTCCTTGAATAGCAATAATATTATCTTTGGCAACAGCAGAACAAAAAATTTCTCCGTGTTTTGTTTCGCCAATGATAACCGATTTATCTTTTGGGGTTACATAATAGCTGTGAACAAAATAGAAAAAAGCTTCTTGGTTAATTTTATTCCATATAGGGTGTTCAGTTCGATTTATTATCTTATTCCATCCCATGTGTGGAATTTTTATATTATTTTTTTTATTTGAGCTAAATTTTTTTACATCTCCTTCAATGAGACCTAAACATTCTGTTCCATTATTTTCATCACTATTTTCCATTAGCACTTGCATTCCCATGCATATTCCTAAAAAAGGTCTATCTGATGAGTTCTTTATAATAAGATTTTTTATATTTCTTTCAAGAATTGATCGCATACAGTTTTTTGCAGCACCTTGTCCGGGAAAGATTATTTTATCTGCTGAGTCTATTATTTTTTGATCCGAAGATATAATAACTCTATCATTTGGCGCAACATATTTAATAGCCTTTACTACAGAATTTAAATTACTCATTCCATAATCTATAATAGCGATCGTTTTCAATTTTTTTCGCCTTTTTATATTTTAGAGAACACCTTTTGTAGAGGGCGGTTTGTCTCCATTGTTTAAAAAATCAATTTCTTTTGCGTTTCTGAAAGCCCTTCCAAACGCTTTAAAAATAGTTTCAGCAATGTGATGTCCATTTTCCCCTTTTATATTATCAATATGTAAAGTAACCATCGCATGGTTGCAAAAGCCTTGGAAAAACTCATGAATTAAATCAACATCAAAGTCATTTATATACTGTCTTGGATAAGACGCTGAATACTCAACACCAGGTCTACCGGAAAAATCAATTACTACTCTTGATAAAGCCTCATCAAGGGGAACATAAGCATGACCATATCTATTAATTCCTTCTTTGCCGCCAATTGCTTTATTAAATGCTTGTCCTAGACAAATGCCAACATCTTCAACAGTATGATGTGCATCAACTTCTAAGTCACCTATAGCGTTAATTTTAAGGTCTATTTTGCCGTGTTTGCATATCTGTTCTAGCATATGCTCAAAAAAAGGCATGCCGGTGCTTATTTCACAAATTCCTGTACCGTCAATATTGAGCTCTAATTCAATATTTGTCTCGTTTGTCTTGCGTTTAATAGATGCTTTTCTTTTATTCATTATATGTAAAAATTTGTATTAAATGTTGAGTATAATTAAAATTTTATACAATATACACTAAATGATGATAATTAGCACAATACAAAAAATATGTCTTTTTTTACTTGGTTATATAGGACTATATGGTTCTCATTTATTAGCTAGAATCATAGCCCCAATGATTTTTCCACGAAACAGCAAAAAATATAAAGTAACTTATAAGAATTTAAAAACATGTTTTCCGGATAAAAACGAAAAATGGCTAAAACAAATGAGCAGATCTAGTTTAAAAGAATATGCTAAATCATTATTGGAGTCTCCTTATATATATAGAATCTCGAGAAAAAATATAAATTCATTAATTAAAAAAATATACTCAGAAGATATAATAGAAAATGCTTTGTTGCAAAAAAAAGGGATTATATTTATGACGCCGCACCATGGCTCTTGGGAGTTCAGTGGTTTATTTGCAGCAAGTAAAATAAAGACTTATATAATGTATAAACCTTTAAGAAATAAGTCTTTAGATAGTTTTGTTTTTAATGGAAGAAAAGCACAAGGATCAGTATTAGTTGCTACAGATAATAGTGGTGTTAAAGCATTACTTAAAGCACTAAAAAATAATTATGCAGTAGGTATACTTCCAGATCATACTCCAAAAATAAACCAAGGCATTATGTCTAGTTTTTATAATAATCCTGTTAATACAACATCATTAATTTATAAATTAGCAAAAAAAAATAGGGTACCTATAATTTATATTTTTTCCGAAAGACTCAATGATTCTTCTGGGTTCAAAATTCATATTGGCGAAGTTGATAAAGTATTTTATGAGCTTGATGAGACTAAGGCTGCAGACTTACTAAATAAGACTATAGAAGAAATGATTAATAAAAATACTAGTCAATATCTTTGGTCTTATGAAAGATTTCGGAATAGAGTCGAAGTTGAAGAAAGTATATATAAATAAGAAATTACTATTTCTTCCAAAAATCA
>JAYOZO010000001.1:0-16291 GCA_038154165.1 Thiothrix sp. | reverse complement strand
GTTCAAAAGAACTTCTCCTTGACCGGGCCCGAGATTATTTATTGTTGCAGCAACAGCAGAAAAAGATGTTATAAAATCAAGACCTGACAACATTAATAAAAGCATTACTGAAATAAATACAAATACGTATATAGCAAAGAATCCCCATATAGTCTCTAATGTTCTTTCATTTATCGCAGTATCTCCAATTTTTACTTTGATCTTTGAATTGGGATGTATTAATCTTTTTAATTCCCTGTAACCTTGTTTTATAAGAAGAATAACTCTGATAACTTTCATGCCACCTGCAGTTGAGCCAGCGCAACCACCAATAAAGCTAAATAAAATAAGAAGAATTGGCAGAAAACCAACATAATTAAAATAATTTGAATTTGTAAATCCAGTTGTAGTAGAAATTGAAACAATATAAAAAATATTACTTATAATCTCTCTAGAACTTAAACTAGATAATTGTCCCGAGATATAAATTATACTAATTATAGATACAAGAATTATAAGAAATACAAAAAAATATGCTTCTTTATTTTCTTTATAAGGTAATAAAGATTTATTTTTAAAAGCTAAGTAATGCAAACTAAAATTTAAACAAGCAGCAACCATAAAAAATATAGCAATTAATTCTATCCATTGGTTATTAAAAAAGGCAAAACTTTGATTGTGAGTTGAAAAACCACCAATAGCTATTGTTGAGAAGCTGTGGCATATAGAATCAAAAATACTCATACCAGCAAAATAATAACTAATAGCACATAAAAATGTCATAAAAACATAGACTATCCATAGCCACTTGGCTGTTTCAGTTATTCTTGGAGTAATTTTATTTTTTATAGGACCAGCTACTTCCGCTTTATATAATTGCATTCCACCTACTCCCAACATGGGCAATACTGCGACTGCTAGAACTATTATTCCAAGTCCGCCAAGCCATTGAAGGTATTGTCTGTAGAACAATATTGATTCCGGCAAAGAGTCGATTTCATAAAGTACAGTCGCACCTGTTGTTGTTAATCCTGATACTGATTCAAATAATGCGTTGGTCAATGATATGTTTAGAGATTCACTTAAAATCATTGGTAAAGATCCAAATGCACTAAGTACAAACCAAAATAGAACAACAATTATAAAACCGTCTCTAAGTTTTAGATCAGTTTTAGCATTGATAGCTGGTAACCATAAAACTAAACCGGAAACTAAAATTAATATAAAGGCATAAAAAAATGACCAAGTTTCGTTATCTTCATAAATCAGACTAACAATAATTGGAGGAATTATAGCTAAGAAGCTGAAAAGTCCTAATAATAACCCTAATATCCTAATTACAGATTTTATTTGCATTATATTTACTCAAACAGATCTTCTATTTCTTTAACATCTTTTTTATTGACGAGACAGATTAATCTATCATTTTGTTCTAAAATTATCTTTGAGTAATCAAAAATAAATTCATTCTCTCTAATAATACAGCATACGATAGTATTTTCAGATACGTTTAATTGATTAATATTTTTTCCTAAGATTTTTGATTCGTCTCTATCTTTTACATCAAGCTCAAGTAATTCAATAGAACCATTCATTAATGAATGCGCCTTAAGTACGCTTCCTTTTCTAATATGTGTTAACAGAGCACCCATAGTTAGATTTTCAGGTGATATTATTATATCAATTTCTTGTTTTTCAACCAAATCAGAATAGCTTAATTTATTTATAATTGCTATAACAGTTCTTGCTCCAAGTTTTTTAGCTAACATTGCTGATAAAATGTTAGCTTCATCGTCATTAGTTAAAGCACAAAAAACATCCATGTGTTCTATATTCTCTTCTAAAAGTATGTCTTCATTTGAGGAATCGGCATTTATGATTGTTACATCGTCAACAACCTCAGATAAATAGTCTGCTCTTTCTTCATTAGATTCTATTACTTTAACCTGGCAATTTTTATTTATACTTTCTGATAAATGCTTGCCAATATTTCCACCGCCTGCAATCATTATTCTTCTATTTTCTTTTTTATAACCAAATAATTTTGTAACATCTTTAATATTTTCGTCTTTACATATAAATAGAAGCTCATCTCCGTCTTGTAAAATATCACCATCCTCGATAGAAAATAATTTATCATTCCTAATAAATGCACATATCTTAGAATTTAGTTTTTCACATTCATTTTGAAAATATTGTATTGTATGTTTTTGTTCAGAAATATCTTTATAAATAATATTTAAAAAGCAGTTTTCACTATTTGAAAAATTAAAAATTTGATGAGTTCCTTGGTTGGCAATAAGTTTTTTTATATAGCTTGATACAATGAGATCTGGGCTAATTGTAAAGTCTATCGGGGTTGATTCGTCAGCAAAAAGATTTTCATAATTAAGATACTCTAAGTCTCTAATCCTTGCGATTTTTTTTCCAACGCCAAAGAGGGTATAAGCTACTTGACAAGCAATCATATTTGTTTCATCGCTTTTTGACACAGCTACAATCATATCGGCTTCATGAGCTCCAGCTGCTTCAAGAATTCTAGGGTGAGCTCCGTTTCCATGAATTGTTTGGAGGTCAATTTTCTCAGCAATATTATTCAAAAGATCAGCGCTTTTATCGATCAGCGTAACATCATTGCCTTCTTTCACAAGGTTAATTGATAATGAGCTTCCCACTTGCCCAGCTCCAACGATAATAATTTTCATAATATATCTTTATTATAATCCAAATTTACTTAATTAATAAATTTTTGTTTATTGAAATTTTTTTCCTTTAAAATCAAAAGAATTAATAAAGCTTTCTGAGCTTATTATCTTTGAATTATCTCTTTGAAGCTTTTTTATAATTAATAAGCCGTTTTTTGTGAATACTTCTATATACTTATTTTTGGTTGATTTAATGGTCCCAGGTATTCCATTCACTTCTAATTCTTTATATTCACTATCGTGGATCCTAATTCTTTCTCCCGACAAGTTTGCTTCGGCTATAGGCCAAGAATTAAAAGCCATAATTTTTTTATGTATGTTTTTTGCAGAATTTTCCCAGTTAATTTTTGCTTCACTCTTTTTAATTTTTTTTGCGTATGTTGCAAGATTATTATCTTGAGGATATAACATATAGTTATTTTCCATTATTGCATCAAGAGTTAGCAACAAAGAGTTAATCCCAACTGATATAAATTTATTATGAAGAGAAATTGATGAGTCATTCTCTTCGATTGCAACTGGCTCTTGGTAAATTATATCTCCTTTGTCCAATTCATCGTTCATTTTTATAATAGAAATTCCAGAAAGTTGATCGCCATATTCGATAGCCCTTTGAATTGGCGCAGAGCCTCGCCATCTCGGCAATAAACTTGGGTGAATATTTATAGACCCGTATTTGGGTACTTCTATAAATTCTTTTGGAAGTATTAATCCATAAGCTACTACGACCAATATATCTGGGTTTATCTCTGCTAAAGCATCTGTCTCTTTAATAGTAATTTTTTCAGGCTGTCTTATTTTTAGATCATTAAGTATTGCAGTATTTCTTACAGGGCTATGATTAAATTTAAGGCCTCTGCCAGATCTTTTGCTTGGCTGTGTAAAAACGCAAGCAATTTCATGTTTTGAATTAATTAAAGCAGAAAGATATTTTTCTGCAAATTGAGGTGTTCCCGCAAACACAATTTTTAATTTATTCATTTTAAGTTTTTTTATATTTTTGATTTATAGCTAGGGGTAGTTTTTCTTGATTCAAGCATACCCTCTTTTTTTAATTTTATAATTTTTTTTTCAATTCTATCTCTTTTTAAATTAGATAAATAATCAACAAAAAGTTTGCCATCTAAGTGATCAATTTCGTGCTGGATACATGTTGCAAGTAATCCATTAGCTTCAAATCTTATTTCTTCGCTTTTAAGATTTAAAGTTGAGACTTCAATAGATTTAGGTCTAGATACAGTTTCATAAAATCCTGGAACTGAAAGGCACCCTTCTTCCATGGAATCCATTTCATTTGACAAAGAAATAATTTCAGGATTTATTAAAAATATTTTCTCATCCTTATTTTCGGAAATATCTATAACAATTATTCTTTTGTGAATATTTACCTGAGTAGCAGCAAGGCCTATGCCCTTTTCCTCGTACATTGTAAAAAACATTTGATCAATAATATTCTTTATATTTTGATCAACTTTATCTACTTTTTTTGCTTTTGTCCTTAGTCTTTGATCAGGGAAATGTAAAACTTCTAGCTTTTTCATAACTTAATTAATAGTATTAATAATATTATATTTATTATACGCATGTGATGACAATTGTGTAAAATTTAGCAAAATTAAGACAAAGACCCTAAGATTTTGACTAAATACAAACAATGTATTAATGTTAAAAAATGAATGCAAGGAATAAGTTAAAATTGAAATTTTTTTATTTTAAATCAACCACTTAAGGATAGCCCTATGAAAGAAACAATTTTAGATGTCTTAATGTTTATGTTTCAAAGTTATGTAGAAGATAATGAAGAGATTGAGCTTGACAAAGAGTCTTTACATAAAAACCTATCTGATGCAGGATTTGCCGATCAAAACATTGAAAAAGCTTTTACGTGGTTAGAAGGATTGCCTAGTGCCAATGATTCATCATTAATAAATAAGCCTACCAATAAAAGTTTTAGATTATTTAGTGAAGCTGAACACTTAAAAATTGGTGAAGAAGGCTTAAGTTTTTTAATGTTTTTAGAGCGACTAGGTATTTACAATAGTGAAATCAGGGAGCACGTTTTGGATAGAATAATGGCTTTGGATACTCAAAGTGTTGATTTAAGTCAAATAAGATGGGTTGTTCTAATGATATTATTCAATACGCCAGGAAATGAAAGTAGCTATACTTGGTTGCAGAATCTAAATTCAGAAAAGGCATTGCCTTATATGCACTAATTAAAATAAATAATTTTTTAAGAGTTAGGTTTTTTTATGAGTGAGAATTTAGTAATTGTTGAATCACCAGCAAAATCAAAAACAATTGAAAAATATTTGGGCGATAATTTTCGGGTTATATCAACTGTTGGTCACTTAAGAAATCTTCCATCAAAAGATGGCATAGATGTTAATAATAACTATAAAATGAATTATGAATTGATTGATAGGGATCATAACAAACCTCAACAGATTATAAACGATATTAAGAGAGCTTTAAAAAATGCAAAAAAGCTTTTCTTGGCAACTGACCAAGATAGAGAAGGAGAAGTAATAGCGTGGCACTTAATTGATATTCTTGAAAAAGAAAATGCTTTAGTAGGAATAAAAATTGAAAGAATTGTTTTTAATGAAATTACAAAAAAAGCAATAATGGATTCTATACAAAATCCCAGAGAGCTTTCATACGATCTTATTAATGCGCAGTTTGCAAGGAGATCAATAGATTATTTGTTTGGAATGGGTATATCTCCATTACTTTGGGGAATAGGAATTAGAAAAGGTTCCGCGGGAAGAGTGCAAAGTCCGGCTTTAAAAATGATTATAGAAAGGGAGGAAGAAATAAGAAAATTTATTCCTCAAGAATATTGGACATTAAATGCAAATTTTTTAAAAGACTTAAGTTTTTTTGATGCTTTTCTACATACTAATGATAGTAAAAAACTATCTAAGTTTGATATAAATAATGAAAATGAAGCTTTAAAAATAAAAGCTGAAATTTTAAATCATAATAATGATTTTAAAGTTTTAAAAGTTAGTAAAAAGCAAAAAAAAAGACAGCCAGCAAAACCTTTTATAACTTCAACATTGCAGCAAGAAGCTTCAAGAAAATTAGGATTTTCAGCAAGAAGAACAATGAGTGTAGCCCAGGATTTGTATACTGGAATCGATTTAGGCGAAGGGCCTGTGGGTTTGATTACTTACATGAGAACTGATTCAATAAATTTAGCTCAAGAGGCTATTGATGAGATTAGAAATATTATTCCAAAATTATTTGGTAAAAATACTTTGCCGGATGAAAAGAGGCAATACATTAATACTTCAAAAAACGCCCAAGAGGCTCATGAAGCAATAAGGCCAACTTCATTTTCTAGAATACCAAATGATTTGAAAAAATTTTTAAATAAAGATCAATTTGAATTGTATTCGTTGATATGGAAAAGAACAGTAGCCTCACAAATGAAAGATGCTATTTTAGATTTAGTATCAATAGATATTGGTTCTAAAGAAAAATTTTTTAGAGCTTCAGGACAATCAATAAATTATGCTGGTTTTATGCAAGTTTATTTAGAAGGCACGGATGATGAAGATACCGATTCTGATTCTAATATATTGCCGGCAATGAAGGAAGGTGATGTTGTTAAACTAGAGAAGTTGGATGTTATTCAGCATTTTACAAAACCTCCGGGAAGATATACAGAAGCAAGTTTAATAAAAAATTTAGAAAAAGAAGGTATTGGCAGGCCTTCAACTTATGCTGCAATTATTGAAACACTTCGTTTTAAAGAATATGTAGAAATTGAAAATAGGACTATTATGCCAACTGGTAAGGGAGCATCAGCCTGTGCTTTTTTAGATAAAAATTTTAATGATTATATTAAATATAATTATACAGCAGAACTAGAAGAAACTTTAGATAAAATAGCTAGAGGAGAATCAGAGTGGATACCAACTACAGATTCTTTTTATAAACATTTAACAAAAATGGTTGGAGACACAGAAAAATTATCTCCAGAGGAGAGAAAACAAGAAAGAGTTTTGGGAGTAGATCCAAAAAGTAAAAGGACTGTAAGCGTTAGACACGGACCCTTTGGTCCTCACGCAATGATTGGAACAAAAGATGATCCTAAAGAAGCAGGAAAGCCAAAGTCTGCATCATTAAAAAAAGGTCAGGATATAAATACAATTACTCTAGAGGAAGCTCTTGAATTATTTGTATTACCGCGTTTACTTGGAGAGACACCAGATGGTGAACATATAACTGCTTGTTTGGGAAGATTTGGACCTTATTTAAATTATGGGGAAAAGAAAAATTTATCTTTAAAAGGGCTTGAAAAAGAAGGTGATGATCCATTTGATCCATATACTATTACGTTTGAGCAAGCACTGCCATTAGTTGAGCAGAAAAAAATTATTGAAGCTAATAAAATAATACAAAATTTTGAAGAATCAGAAATACAAGTACTTAATGGACGTTTCGGTCCTTATATAACTGACGGCAATAAGAATGTTAAGGTTCCAAAACAACAAAATCCAAAAGATTTATCTTTGGAAGAATGTGAAGAAATGTTAAAAAACGCCCCACAGAGAAGGGGAAGGTTTAGAGTAAAAAATAAAGCTATAATAAAGAAGGTAGTAAAAAAGAATAAAAATAATAAAACAAAAACAGCATAAAATATTAACATTAGAAATACTAAATAATTTATGGCAAATATTCTAGATCTTAATGATAAAAAAAAATGTGAAGAGTTTAAAATAGCATTTAATAAGGGCTCAATTTTTGCATATCCAACAGAGGCTGTATTTGGCTTGGGCTGTGATATTAATAATATTGCTTCAATAAAAAGAATTTTAGATATAAAAAAAAGAAGCGAATCAAAAGGCTTGATTGTAATATCTGACAATTTTGAAAAAATAAAGAATTTGATAGACGCAAGATATCACGATCTTTTTTTGCAAACTTGTAAAGATACAACTCCGACCACTTGGTTATGTCCCGCAAGCAATAAAACGTTGACGGAAGTAACTGGGGGAAGAAATAAGATAGCTATAAGAATAACAAAACATCCAGTCTGTATTAGTATATGTAGGCTCTTACAACAACCAATTATATCAACTAGTGCTAATATTTCTGGTGAAAATCCTACAACTACATTTGGTGAAACTTTAAAGATTTTCAATGAAAGTGTAGATTTTATTGTCAATGATTCAGTAGGAATAAATAAAAAACCATCAAGAATATTGGATTTATTGACAAATAAAATTCTAAGAGCTGGAGAATGAATGATAGAAATAAATGATAAAAACATTCTTTCTGTAAGAGAATTCTTACTGAGATTGCAGAATAAAATTATATTGCTTGTTGGTAGATATGACAAAAAGGATTTTATAATTGATAGCTGGCAAAGAGATGAAGGCGGAGGAGGTATTACCTGCGTATTACAAAACGGGACAGACTTTGACAAAGTAGGAGTAAATTTTTCTGATATTTTGGGCGAACATTTGCCATCAGCCGCAACGAATATTAGACCAGATCTAAAGGGTAGAAATTATAGAGCCATGGGTGTATCAGTTGTTTGTCATCCAAAGAATCCTCATGTTCCTACTTCTCACTTAAATGTAAGACTTTTTGTAGCTTTTAAAAAAGATTCAACTCCAATTTGGTGGTTTGGTGGCGGATTCGACTTAACTCCTTATTATGGTTATAAGGAAGACGTAATTCATTGGCACAAAACAGCTCAAGAAATATGCTTTCCTTTTGGGGAAGAAATTTATTCGAAATTTAAAAAAAATTGTGATGATTATTTTTTTATCAAACATAGAAAAGAACACAGAGGAATAGGTGGTATTTTTTTTGATGACTTAAATTCCTGGGGTTTTGAAAAATGTTTTGAATTTATGAGATCTGTTGGTGAGGGTTTTATAAATGCATACGAGCCAATTGTAAAAAAACGTGTAAAAAAAAAATATAATAACAAACAAAAAGATTTTCAATTATATAGAAGGGGAAGATATGCTGAATTTAATCTTGTTTATGATCGAGGAACACTATTTGGCCTACAATCAAACGGAAGAACTGAATCAATATTAATGTCAATGCCACCTGATGTGAAATGGATTTACAATTACCCTATAGAAAAAAATAGTGAAGAAGAAAAATTGTATAGTGAGTTTTTAATACCAAAAAAATGGATTTAATTTATTTCGCGTTTGGTATAAAAAGTTGTTGCCCCATCTTTTTATATTGCGATATTAGTTTCTGCCCTTCGTCACTTGTTAGCCATTTTAAAAAAATATTTGCAAGTTCATGTTTAATATGTGGATGAATTTCCGGATTTATTAATATAATACTATATTGGTTAAATAGACTTTTATCTCCACTAAATAGAATATCTAAATCCTGTTTATTGCCAAAACTTAGCCAAGTCCCGCGATCAGTAATCGTGTAGGCATCCAAGCTCGCTGCCATATTTAAAGTAGCCCCCATGCCTCTACCAGAATCAATATAAAACTCTGGACTAAGTTTCCTATTATCAATATTTGCATTTTTCCACAATAACATTTCCCTTTTGTGTGTCCCGCTGTTGTCACCTCTAGTAATAAATTTTAATTTTTTTTCTTTAATTTTTTTAAAAACCTCATTTATATTATTTAAATTTTTTAAGTTTTCAGGATCATTTTTTGGCCCAACTATTATAAATTCGTTATACATTAATGGTGTGCGTAGAATTCCATATCCATATTTCATAAACATAACTTCATCATCTTCTGAGTGAACTATTAACATATCTCCATCGCCATTCATTGCATTCTTAATTGCTTGACCTGTTCCAACTGCAACTACGCGAACATCAAAGCCACTTTTTTTCTTAAATTCAGGAATTATATAGTCATAAAATCCTGAATCTGCTGTTGAAGTTGTTGACTGAACTACAATAAAATCTGATGCATATGTGTAGTTATTTAAAATTAGTAAAATTATAATTTTTTTGAACATAAGGCTATTAATGAAAAAATTTATTCAATATAAAATGTTATTTTTTTAGTTATGAGCGGAATTTTATGTGGAGTATGACTATAATCTGCAAATAATAGCTGTATTGTATGTTTGCCAGGACCTAGTTCTAATAATGTTGATGTTTGAGCTTTGCCAAAATGAATAATTTTATCAGTCATTGGCAGTGGCTTTTTTAAATCAGGTAAATCCTTTAAATTTAAAAGTAAGTGATGGTGGCCGCTATTTTTTTCATTTATACCAGCAGCTAGTACTTTCATGTTTTTTACGATAAATTTTAGCTTTATTGGTGACGAGTAGGTTTTTCCTTCCTCAACACCTATTAGCTCTATTGAAGGCTTGTCTTGATTTTCTGCAAAAGAAAAACTAGATATAAAAAATATTAAAATAAATAATGAAAGTTTTTTAAATTTGATCATATTCTTATTTTTTTAATAACATTAAAGATATAATACTTAATATTATGAATAAAGTAAATGTGTACATAGGTATAGATAGTCCAAACAACTGCCACTTTATATCATTACAAGGGGTTGAATTATCAAATATATTTATAATAGCATCTAGAATTGGAAGATTAGATAAGTAATAAAAAAAATCACCTCCACACCCAAATCCATCCATCTCTGAATTAGTTTTGAAGGTTTGTAACCATATATGTCTGACTGTACTCATTAATCCAATACTGCAAAAAAATAAGTTTAGAACACAAAGAGTTTTGTGGAGTATTCTTTTTTGATTATATATTGTAATTATAAATACTATGCTAAGGCCGAATAATAAAAATCTATCTAGTACGCATAAAGTACAAGCTGACAACTCTTTATATATATCAAAGTAAATGTAAGCTATCAGTAAAGATAATGTGCAAATTATCAGGCCTAAAGTTTCTAATTTGATTAGTTTGAACATATGTATATTATATGCTTATTAGTAAATTATTACAGTATTAACACTATGAATAAAAGCTACCCTAGCACGAGAATGCGAAGAAATAGATCTTCAAAATTTATTAGAAATTTAGTGAGAGAGACCTCTTTTTCATCAGATGATTTAATTTACCCAATATTCATATTACCAGGTAAAAGTAAATCAGAAGATATTAATTCAATGCCTGGCAAGAAAAGATATTCCATTGATAAATATTTGCCAATTCTTGAAAAGCTTCATAAAAACGGACTGAATGCAGTAGCATTATTTCCAGTTATTGAAAAAAGTAAAAAGACAAATGATGCAAAAGAGTCTTTTAATGCTAATGGCCTAGTTCAGAAATCTATAAGAATATTAAAAAAGGAATTGCCAGATTTAGGAGTAATCACAGATATTGCGCTAGACCCATATACAGTGACTGGGCACGACGGTTTAGTAGATAAAAATGGAAATATTCTAAATGATCAGACTGTTAAAGTTTTATCTAAACAAGCGCTTTCACATGCAGAAGCAGGCGCTGATATAGTTGCACCTTCTGACATGATGGATGGGAGAGTTATGTCAATCAGGAATATTTTAGAAAAAAATAAATTTCATAATACAAAAATATTATCCTATGCAGCAAAATACGCTTCTAATCTTTATGGTCCTTTTAGAAACGCTGTTGACTCATATAATAGTCTTCAAGGCTCATCAAAAGAAACTTACCAAATGGATTTTGCAAATATTACTGAAGCTTCATTAGAAATAAAATTGGATATAAATGAAGGCGCCGATATGATAATAATTAAACCTGGTTTACCATATTTAGATATTGTTTCAAAAATAAAAGATAAATATTCTGTTCCGGTTTTTTCTTACCATGTGAGCGGGGAATATTCAATGATAAAAGCAGCAGCGAAAAAAAATTATATTGAAGAGAGGGCAACAGTTCTCGAAGCAATGTACTGCTTTAAAAGAGCAGGCTGCAATGCAGTTTTAACTTATTATACGCCAGAAATTCTAAAATGGCTGGATGATAAATGATGAATAAATATGCTGTTTTTGGTAATCCGATAGAACATAGTTTATCTCCTATAATCCACGAAAATTTCGCAAAAAGTTTACAAATTCAATTAACATATACTTCTATTTTAGGCTCTATTGGGAATTTTGAAAGTGAAGCTAAAAATTTTTTAGCAAATGGCGGTGAAGGTTTTAATGTCACATTGCCCTTTAAGCAGGATGCATTTAAGTTTTCTGATATTAAATCAGATATATCAAATATTACAAAATCAGTAAATACAATTACCTATAAAGATGGAATTATTTATGGTGATAATACGGATGGCATTGGTTTTATAAAAGATTTCACGCAAAATCTTGGCCAGAATATTGAAAATAAGAAAATATTAATGGTTGGAGCTGGCGGTGCAGCAATGGGAGTAATTCCAAATATACTAATAGAATTACCAAAAGAATTAAAAATTTATAATAGGACAGAATTAAAAGCTCAAAACTTAGTTAATCAATTTAAGGCTCTAGGGCCTATTGATATTCTAGATCAAAATAATATCAATAAAGTCAATTTTGACTTGATAATTAATGCCACATCAATTGGTTTTAATAATTTAAAGTTTTCATTACCCTCCAATACATTTAATAAAAATACTATTTGTTATGATATGTCTTATGGAAATGCCTCAAGAAGTTTTATGATTTGGGCAGAATATAATAATTTAAAATTTTATGATGGTTTAGGTATGCTTATAGAGCAAGCAGCCGAATCTTTTTTTATTTGGCAAAATAAGAAACCAAATATTACTGAAGAATTAAAAAAATTATTGCGGAAAAAATTATGAACTATATTGATTTTTATATTGCACGATATCGTCTTTATAAATTTTAAAATCTTCTATTTTATCCACGTAGTTAATAATGTCTGAAATATTTATTAAACTGTATACTTCTATATCATATTTATTTTTAATCTCTTCGGATGCCTGTAAATTTTCACTTCCTTTTTCTTGTCTATCAAGTAACACCAGAAGGTTATTTGTATTTATATTATATTTTTCAAGTTTTTCTAGAGTACTTTTTATTGCTGTTCCTGCTGTTAGCACATCATCGACTATTAGAGTATTTCCATCCTGAAATTTTCCTACGATATCTCCTTTTTCACCGTGTTTTTTTTGATCTTTTCTATCATAAATAAAATTTGTTTCATACCCCTCGTATGCTGATAAAAATGTTGATAATGTAGACGCTAAAGGAATTCCCTTGTAAGCAGGCCCAAAAATATTTGTAAATTTAAGTTGTTTATCATTGATTAATTGAAGAAACAAATTGCATATTATTGATAAGGACTTGCCGTCTGAAAAAACTCCACTGTTGAAGAAATAAGGACTAATTCTTTCAGATTTGAGTTTGAAACTGCCAAATTGAAGCGCTTTTTTTTTAATAGCAAGCTCAATAAATGTTTTTTTATAATCCATTGTTTTTTGTCGAATTTATACTAGACTGATTATATTATATATTAATTAAAATAATATTTATGAAAATAGTTTCTTGTAATGTTAACGGTATTCGCAGCGCATATAATAAAGGATTTTTTGATTGGTTTAAAAAACAGAAGGCTGACATTTTGTGTTTACAAGAGCTCAAAGCTCATGAAAATCAAATAGATATTAATCTAATGTTGGGAAAAAATACATTTTCCTATTATAAATGTGCTAAAAAAAGGGGGTATAGCGGAGTTTCAATACATTCAAAACTTAAGCCTGATAGCATAGTTTATGATTATGGGGACAAAGAGTTTGATGCAGAGGGAAGATATATTGAGGCAAAGTTTGGGGATTTATCTGTAATTTCCCTTTATGCGCCCTCTGGATCATCTGGAGAAATTAGACAAAAAGCTAAATTTAGATTTTTAAAATCTTTTAAAAAACATTTAATGAAAAATTTAAAATCAAAAAGAAAATATATTATATGCGGAGATTTGAATATTGCACATAAAGAAATGGATCTTAAAAATTGGAAGGGAAATAAAAAAAATTCGGGTTTTCTGCCAGAGGAGAGAGCTTGGCTTGATGATTTATTTATTAATGAAAAGTATATAGATGCATTTAGAATTCTCAATAAAAAAAAGGATGAGTATACTTGGTGGTCTAATCGCGGCAAAGCAAGAGAAAACAATGTTGGTTGGAGAATAGATTATCAGATAGTTTCTGGTAATTTAAAAAATACAATTAAAAGCCAGAAAATATATAGAGATAAATTTTTCTCAGATCACGCTCCTTTAGTAATGACTTACAAAATGTAATGGAAAACTTATCAAATAAAAAATACTTGAAAAATATTTTACAAGAATTATTTAGTAAAAAAGTTTTAATTTTGTTCTTCTTAGGATTTTCTGCTGGGTTACCTTTCTTATTAGTTTTTTCGACATTACAAGCTTGGTTAAAAGAGGTAAATATTGAAAATGTCACTATTGGTTTTATAAGTTGGGTTGCTATTACTTATACTTTAAAATTTACTTGGGCACCACTCTTAGACCGTTTTAATCTTCCTCTTCTTAATAATTTTTTTGGAAGAAGAAGAAGCTGGCTAATCTTTTCTCAAACGATGACTGGACTTTCTATTTTCATACTTGCAAATATTTCTCCAAATTCTGAAAATTTATTAATGTTTTCTTTTTTTGCTTTTTTGGTGGCATTTTTTTCAGCCACACAAGATGTTGCTTTAGATGCGTATAGAATTGAAATTGCAAAAACTGAGGATCAAGGCATTTTGGGTGCTTCGTATCAGCTTGGCTATAGAATTGCTTTAATTACTTCTGGAGCTTTAGCTTTAGTAATTGCTGACAATTACTCTTTTGAGATTTCATATAAAATTATGGCTGGATTAATGATGGTTGGCATTATTTCAACATTATTTGCTCAAGAGCCTAGCAATTATGTAGAAAGACCAAAAATAAAAGGTAATCTAATTTTTTCTCTATATATTGAGCCCTTAAAAGACCTTTTATCAAGACATAAAAATGCAGTTTTAATAATAATATTGATTCTTTCTTATAGAGCCAGCGATCTGTCCATGGCTCCAATGGCTATGCCTTTTTATAAAGATATTGGATTTACATTGACGGAAATAGCATATGTTTCAAAAACTTTTGGAGTTTTTATGTCTATTTTAGGTGTAATAGTTGGGGGAATACTTTGGAAAAAATTAGGAGGCATAAGGACACTTTATTTTGGATCTATAATGATCTCTTCGACAACTTTAATGTTTTTCCTAATGTCAATATTAGAAAAAAATATAGAATTATTCATTGCAACAATAGCTTTAGATAATTTTGCTTCTGGATTTGCAGGAACATTAATGATAGCGTATTTATCATCTCTCACAAATAAATCATATGCCGGACTTCAGTATGCTGCTTTATTTGGATTGTTAATGATACCTGGAAAATTTTTAGCTGGATTTTCTGGCTTATTTGAAGAAGCATTTGGTTATTCTGGATTATTTTTGGCCTCAGCTGCAATTGGAATTCCAGCAATACTAATTTCATACTATTTTTATAAAAATAATATTAAGGTTTAATTAAGATTTGAGTTCCTTCGTGTGTCATACTCCATAATTCTTTCATATCTTCATTGTCAAGTGCTATGCAACCATCAGTCCAATCAGAATTATCATATAGATATTGGGATAACAAAGATATTTCTGGAAGCCCGTGAATAGCAATATGATTACCTGGATTTAAATTATTTTTTTCAGCAATTTTTTTGTCATGAAAATTTGGGTATGATGTGTGAAGTGATAAGTAAAATTTACTTTTGGCATTTTTATCATCAATATAATAATACCCCTCTGGAGTTTTTTTATCTCCTTGCATTTTTTTGTGGCCAATAGGATTTTTCCCAAGGAATATTTTATATTTTTTGCGTATTTTATCATCTTTAACAGCATATAAAATTCTCTCTGACTTTTTAACAACAATTATATCAATATACTCTTGAGCATAAGAAAATGTGTAAAAAAATATTAATATTAAAAAGATTGATACTCTCATTTTGAAACAGCAAACAAAAGTTCAGGATTAACTTTTACATTATTTATATATATATTAAGATGTAGATGAGGACCAGTTGCTCTGCCAGTCATTCCAATTGTTCCAATCATTTGTCCTTGCATAACTACATCTCCTTCCTTTACAAAAATATCTTCCATATGAATATACATAGATTTAACACCATAACCATGACCAATAATAACAATATTGCCAGTATAATATAATCCTTTTTCTGCAAGCAAAACTAAACCTTTAGCTATAGATTTTATTTCTGTACCTTGAGGCGCAGCAATATCTAATCC
Source organism: Thiothrix sp. (assembly GCA_038154165.1). Lineage (GTDB taxonomy): Bacteria > Pseudomonadota > Gammaproteobacteria > Poriferisulfidales. The sequence continues at coordinate 335 of JAYOZO010000001.1, read as the reverse complement.
TCCGTGAAAATTTTTTTTAATACCATTTAAAATTCTTTGGCTTCCATAAACGCCTGAAAATCTTCCTGTAGCAGGTATAATAAAAGTGTGCGGAAAGTCATTAGTATTATATTTTTTTTCCATTCCCTTTTTAATTAATGCTTTATCTTCTTTAATTTTTTTATAAAACTCTGGTCCGGGTGTTACCATTTTGGGAGCTAGGTTATCAATTTTCTCTATTTTATAATTAATTTTTTCTTTGTTTAAGTTATAAAGTAATTCATTATCATTTTTTTTTTGGATAATTTTTAATTCAGATTTCATTTTATGGTCTCTTCCAAATCCAAAGATAAAAT